>JBHIVA010000031.1:0-25450 GCA_042138015.1 Nitrososphaeraceae archaeon
AGATCTTGGCTATTTCATAAAATTTTCATAATTCCTAAAATAGAGATCTTTTGTTTACAGAATTTATTAGAATTGATAGTCAAGAAGAAAAAATCAAGTAAATCCATAAAAGATAACAACAAGTAAATAGGTCAAGAAGAAAAATCGTTTTCTTTTATTAATTTTAACAAGATAAAAATAAATATATCATTACATTACTATCACTTAAAATTTGAAAGAAGATACAAAATCATATTTCACAATAGACCAAAAGTTGAAGAAATGTTTTTGAAAGTGAAAAAAGATATGGATTGGAATTTTGAAACTTGATGTTATTAGAGATCTTGAATAGGGGACAATATGAAGAAGCGTAATACTGGTTATTCTAATTCTAGTCAAAAAAAATTTCAATCAAAAAAAGGTAGAAAAGATTACGATCATAACAATCCTATAAGGAGATGTAGTATTTGTTATACATTATCTGGATGGCATTGTTATGATTGTGGAAGTGATTATTGTAATCAACATTTTCAAGCCCATAAGGATAACAATCAATGTAAATAATATAATTCAAGATTCCTATTAAATATTTAGATCTATAAAATTTACTACTTAAAGAATCAAGATTAAATATAGTTAATTAGGTAGGTGCAAAAAAATATTATTCTAAATCCGTACGTTTTATATAAATTAGTTCTTGAGTTTTTACGATCTATATTAAAAGTTCCGTATTGCAGTATTGTTATGTTGCTTATAATAGGTTTAATATTCAAGATATGTAAAAAGCTATTGATTAGGAATCTAGCGAAAAAATAGTAATGATAGAAATGGCTATATCAATTATTCACATATTTAGTTAGTAGAGTCATTCTCTATCTCTATTATTCAATTTTAATTTACAAAGAAGGTGCGGGAGGTGGGATTTGAACCCACGAATCCCTGAGGAACAGGGTTGTAGGACAAGATCTGTATTGTTTTTTCTGACCAATTCATTCTAAGCATCGCACCATCGTTCACCTTTCATGATAGATGGACCTGCGCCGTTGGCCAGGCTTGGCAACCCCCGCGTACCTATTGCATTTAAAATTTAAAAAAGCCAAATTTATCTATTCTTAAATTTATAGAGTATTGTAGCAGGATGGAGCAAGTAAAGTCCAGAAAAAGGCTATTTGGAACTAACGGAGTTAGAGGTGTTTTTGGGAAGGAATTAACTATTGAATTAACTATAGATCTGATGTATTCTCTTTCAACTTATTATAAACATGGCCCAATAATTGTAGGATGTGATGGGAGAAAATCGAATCAGATTCTCTCTAACGTAGTCACTTCAACCTTAAATTCCGGCGGATTAGATGTGATATACGTAGGACAAGTTCCCACACCATGTCTCCAATTTGCAATAAAGAACAAGAAATGTAATGGAGGAATAATGATTACAGCATCTCATAATCCTCCAGAATATAATGGGATAAAACCATGTTCTAGAGAAGGGGTAGAAATATCTAGAGAAGATGAGTTGATAGTTGAAGATATATTTTATTCCAAAAAATTTTCAAAAATTGATGGTACAAATAAGACTTACAACGATGATAATATAATAAGAGAGTATCTTGATAAAGTACAAAGTTTAATTGATATTGATAAAATAAGATCTAGATGTTTTAAAGTTGTACTAGACCTTGGAAATGGTGTGCAATCTTTAGTTGCTCCTTATCTAATGAAAAACCTTGGTTGCGAGGTTATCAGCATTTATAGTGACATCGATGGAAATTTCCCTGGAAGAGGACCAGAGCCTACAGTTGAAAATCTCAATACATTATCTAATATGGTTAAAGATACCAAAGCTGATTTAGGGGTTGCATATGATGGGGATGGGGATAGAAGTATTTTTTGTGACGAGAATGGGGTTATTCATCCTGGCGATAGAACGGCTGCATTGCTAGTAAAATATCTTTTAAGCAACAAACACGAAAATGCAGATATAATTTGTCCTATAAACACAACTATGAATGTTACTTTTGTAGCTCAAGAACTAAATTCCAAGGTAATAGAAACTAAGGTTGGAAGTGTAGAAGTTTCGAGAGAGATGTTGAAAAGAAATGCAATAATAGGATTAGAAGAAAATGGTGGTTTTATGTACGGAAAACTGAACCATGTAAGGGATGGAGCCATGACAACTGCTTTGATTTTGGATATGCTTGCAAATAGTCAATCTTTTGATTATAATTTTGATAACAATTCAAAGAATAGCCAAATAAATAGCAAGAATTTTAGAACGTTTTCCGATCTCATAGGTTCTTTGAGAAAAATCTACCAGTACAAAACTAAATTCAAATGCGAATCTAAGGAAATAGCAGATATAATAGTTACCGATTGTATAGAACATGGAAGCGCCATGAAAATTGAAACTCTCGATGGTGCAAAAATTTGGATAGATGAAGAAACATGGATAATGGTAAGACCCAGCGGAACCGAGCCTCTTGTTAGGATGTATGGAGAATCTACATCAGAGACTTTGTTAGATTCAAAAGTAAGAGAATATACACGTATTATTGAAAATATTATAAAATAAATTCCTAGAATTATTTTATATTTAATTACTAGACTTAGATAATTCTCTTTAACTTTAGGCGACCCCTTTATTGTTTATTGATTAATAGCTCGATAATATACAACTAATAAGTTAATTTCAGAAATATTAAATCTTTAAGTTGATAATACTTAACGAGTATAATGAAACTAATTAATTTATTTGTAAATATCAATCCAAAGTAGTTTCAATTCCAGTATATCTATCGTTATAACAACCTTTAACATTTCATGGTTCCTCGCCTAAAGGATTGAAAAGAACTAAATTAACAAGTTAATTATTATCTGCCAATTCAAAAAATGAATCGAGAAAATAGCAGTAAAAAAAAGAATTGTGAGAAAACCCTCATTGAAATTACCGTTATAGGGAATGACAGGAAGGGTGTAGTAGCAGAAATAACAAATTTTATTTTTAAAAATGAAGGAAACATAGAAAAGATAAACCAGAACGTTGTCAGAGGTCTATTCGGAATGCAGTTAGAAGCATCATTTAATAACGTAATTCAAAAAAACCTTAATTCTGGATTAAAGAGTCTTGCGAAAAAGTTAAAGATGGAAATTAAAGTTCATTATCAAGAGCCAAACAGACTCACAAATATAGCAGTGTTAGTAAGCAATGAAAATCATTGTCTGCTTAGAATTTTAGAATCATATGAAAAGAAAGAACTTCGAGCAAATATCCCAATAATAATAGCAAATTCTGAAAATCTAAGACCAATAGCAAAAAAGTACGATATTCCATTTGTTGTGGTAGACCACAAAGACCAATTACAAGCCGAGGAAGAAATCTTGCATCTTTTTGAAGACTATAATATAGATCTGGTTGTACTTGCACGGTACATGAGAATATTAACTCCAAACTTTGTTTGGAGATATCCTAACAAGATAATTAATATTCATCCATCACTATTACCTGCCTTTCCAGGGGCTTTTGCATACGTACAAGCATATGAGAGAGGAGCAAAAATTGTAGGATGCACTGCACATTTTGTAACAGAAGATCTGGACCAAGGACCGATAATTTGCCAGAATTCGTTTAAAGTATTAGACAATGATGACGTAGAATCTATAAAAAGGAAAGGGAGAAGGTTGGAAAGTTATACTCTCTTACAAGCTCTAAAACTATATCTTAATGGAAAGCTAGAGGTTTATTGGGGAAAAGTACATATAAAAAATAACAAAAAAATCAAGATAAAAAACTGACAACTTTTGTGCAGAGTTATAATCTCTTGCAAAGGAACGAACATGGGATCATTATAAAAAAATTATTTTTTGATAGTTTACCGAAACACATCTATTCAGTCTTACTAGCTATTTTTGTTTGCTTTTTGATATATTATTTAGGTTTTATTTTTTTCAAATGTTAATTAAATATAAGCAAATCGATCCAAAAGTAATAGATAAATTAAACTATAAGATTTTTTGAAGATTAGATAAAAAAAATAAAAGCCATTTTTTATTCAACGTTTAAAATGCTAAACGTTATTTATTTATTGATCAATTGCATAATCAACTATTAGGTTTTTTTATCTTATTCCAGCTTTTATTGTATTAGAGGCTAGAGTAAATTTATAAACTATTTATTTAATTATCCATATCAAAAATATAATTCAATGGATAGTTCAGTGACAAAAATGTCGAAAGTCTACGACATGACAAATTTGGATCTGCAAAATTTACCAGATTCAAAATGTGCTATTATACCATTAGGCTCTTTAGAACAACATGGAAATCATCTTCCTGTTTCTACTGACTCTATAATAGCTGAGTTCCTTGCAGAAAACGTAGCAAAAAGAATTCATGCTATCAGTCTTCCAGTCCTGACATTTGGGATTTCTTTTGAACACGAACCTATGTTCAATATATCCCTCAGTCATAATACTTTTTCATTAGTAATAAAAGAGATCTGTATTTCGCTTTTAAAATTTGGAATAAAAGATATTATCATTCTAAATTCGCATCACGGAAATATGGGTGCACTTCATTACGTAGCTCAAGATGTCACTAACTACTTTTTTAGCAATTCTAGTGACGATATTAAGAATTATGGAAGATTAGAAAATTTAAATGAATATTTGAAAAAAGATAAAGGTATAAACTTTATCAATTATTGGCACCTAATGGAAAAATTTGATCATGCAGGAGAAATAGAAACATCAATTATCTTAGCTATAAAACCAGATCTTGTCAAGTTAGATAGAGTTACCCATGAACCTGTAAAGTACTTTGATATGGATACCGTTGAAAATGAAATGAAAACATCTAAGGAAGTAAAAGTAGCTTACTCCAGTGTTATGAATGTTCCAGGATCGTTTCGAAAGATAACCGGTTCTGGAATATGGGGGGATCCTATTAAAGGATCTCCAGAAAAAGGAAAGAGACTTTTGAAAGATCTAATAGTTAAAATAGAAAAAACAATTGATGATTTCAAAAGAGTGAAAGACGATAACTGAAATAGCCAGTTATTTCAAGACTTTGATTATTTAATCCTAAAAAATTTATCGTTATATTGAGATAAAATTATCTAGTGAAATTTTAATATATACCTATGATTCATTTCTACTAAAGGTAGAATAAGTATTGTCAGTGGATATGGCCGTAAAGGTTTTGGACGAGAGTTTTGGAAAAGTTGTCTTGATAAAGTTAAAGGGTGGAAAAGTTATCAGAGGTATTCTTCATGGATTTGATCAACATATGAATTTGTTGCTCGATAACTCTGTTGAAATATTTGATGAAGGAAAAACTTCTAATTTAGGTACTATAGTAGTTAGAGGCGATAATGTTGTCATCATTTCCCCGCCCCCAGCATAAAGTGAACAAGGTTTTTGGGGAATAAATAATATTAAAGATATTACAGATTATTGAGGAGGGAGAGTGAATAGATGACAAAAGGAACAACTTCAATGGGAAAATACACCAGAAAGAAAGTTCATATTAGATGTAGAAGATGCGGTCATAACTCATTTCATAAACGTGGGAAAGAATGTTCCAAATGCGGATATCCAGATCCAAAAATTAGAAAATACAATTGGATTAAAAGACGAGTTATTTAACAAAAGTTACTAATAAGTCTAAATTTAGCATTAAATATTTAGCGTTTCAATCTTAACAAAGAAAAATCTTATTTATCTAATAATATAAAACTCATTCAGAGTACATGTGGAGGCGGTGATTATAACATATTATGGTAGTATTAAATGAAATATACCTAATAATATTAGCCGGTCTATCCATAATTTTCGGATTACTTTTTGGTCATTTTATAGCTTGGCTTAAAATTCATTTTAAGAAATCTATACCTGAGAATACTGACAAGTTGACTAGTAACAGAGATAATATTAATAATAATAAATCAAGAAATACCGGTAATCAAAAACAGCTGCTAGAATTAAAAAGTATAGATCGAGTTAATGATCAATATATATTTAACAAGAACAGTCATAAATTAGAAGATGAGATTAAATTATACCAATTTGAAAAAGATCTTGTCACACGTGCAATTGAAAACATTTTGATTGCGTCAAGAAATGAAAGTATTGATGATTTGGAACGAGATAGATTATTGATAAAATACAAAGAACAATTAGGATCTCTGAATCAGAACATGGAAAAAATTCAATCTCAAATGGATATTACAATGCTGATGAATTTTAGAGATGATCTTATGAATATATTGGAAAATAAAATTAGTCAAATAGATGAGAAGATAACAGCGATCAATGATAAATACAAAAGTTCGATGAATACAAGTTTAGAGAACAAAAGTTACAATTTAAAAGATAATAATAAGATTAGTAGCAACAATCATGACCAGGGAAAGAGTAACCTAAAAAATACATTAAATAGAATATTTATTAATAATCCAAAATCTAAATATACAAGAAATCTCTTTGCTAAAAGATCAGAGGAAAGAGAAATAGTAGATTATAAAGTAGACCATGCTATTGAAGGAGGAGTAGAAGACGAAAAAAGAATTCAAGAGATAAGATACAAAGTATTGGATGCTCTAGATAGTTTAGAAAATATAAAACCATTAGAAGATTCAATAGAAAATAAGATTGAGTCAATTAATAATGAAGAGTACAAAGAGCAAACAGAGAAAGAAGAAATAAAAATATCGAAAAACGATACTAATAATAGTAACAAGGAAGATATTAAAATCCTAAATGTTCCTAAAATAGATACAAAAGAAGATAACAAATTTGTAAACATAAATAGACAACAAGAAAATTCAGAAACTTCCTTAAAAGAAAGTAATAAAGATATGAAAAAAAGTGAAAATAAATTTCCTCTAGCATCATTGTTCTC
This sequence comes from Nitrososphaeraceae archaeon, assembly GCA_042138015.1. Classification (GTDB taxonomy): domain Archaea; phylum Thermoproteota; class Nitrososphaeria; order Nitrososphaerales; family Nitrososphaeraceae; genus TH1177. The sequence goes on from JBHIVA010000031.1 coordinate 6,877, forward strand.
TAGACAGAATAATCAAAATAAAATAGAAGATAAAAGTGAAGCAGAAAAAATTATAACAAAATATGAACACAAACAGCAAAATAGAAATCCTTTAGGTAACATATTTAAAAATATCTAGTAATAATAATGATAATTTTATCAAATATAAGTATTGAATATAATACTTCCTTTACTAAATTTACAATACTAGTATAATTATTGAAAAGATCTTATGATCAATTAAGCATATCATTTAAATGGTAAAGTTGGAATTACATTAAAAGTAAAATAGAGCGTTTTTTTACTATTCTCTTCCAATAAAACCTATGAGATCAAATCCTTCATCTGTTCCTGTGGATGTTATTTCAGCGATAGAAATCAGATGATCATCTGGATCGACTATTATAGTATGCTTACCAAATGGCTCTTCTCTTGGCTCTTTAAAGAATTTGATATTTTTTTCCTTTAATTCTTTTACTACGTTATCAAGATCGCTAACCATAAATCCCACTAAAATATCAGAATTTGAATGGTCTGATTGCCCAGATGATTTTCTCTTTCTTGGGTGAAGAGCTAAGCTAGTTCCACTAGTAAAAAATTCTATCCAATCTCTAGATTTGACTTTGGTTTTCAATCCCAGTGTTTTGGAATAAAAATCAAAGGAACTTTCCATGTTATCTACCAATAAAATAACAGATCCTATTTTACCAAACATTGTCGTATGAGATGATATCAAAGTATTAGTTATTAAAAGAATTCGATTATGCCTTAATTTTAACTATTTTTTCATCTATTATTTTGTTGAATAACTGATATTCTAATCCACCTAATAACAAAGTAGCGATTGTTGAAGAAAATGCAAACATATACTATCAATAAATTCAATTCTTAAAATATGATGGTATTGAATACAACTACAAAGACAACAAAAAGAAATAACTAGTAGAGAAAGAGGATTATGACTAGTATAATCTTATAAATTTAATAAGATCTTCTACCACAAAGAACCGTTATAGAAGAAGATCAAATATTTTATGAATTTCCTTGGAGTTATGTAAGGAGCACATTTCAAACTAATCTAAGAGTTTGATAAAAAAATTATCAAAGATAACTTCAGATCTCTCTGGATATATCTCAGAAAGGAGAGATGAATATCTTACCATTAAGCATATCATTAGCTAAACACTATAAAGAAATTTTATTATGTAAATAGTGACTGTTGGGGTAATTGGAAAATGATAAGGTATATCTTGGTGTTGAAGATGGGTCATAATCAATATCAGAAACAGAAAGATAGTGGTGTTAGAGATGGAAGATAGATCATTCAACAGAGAGAAAATAAATACTATGCTTAGAAGTGCTAACGATAGACCTATAATAATAATTATTTTACTTGTATAGTTCTGGATTGCAAATTGGTGCAGTATTTCAACTCTAACTCAGAAATTTTGTAAGAAATGATAAACTTCGGTTGTATAACATATCAGTGTATGAAAGGTATAGAAAATCTAACCCTTAAGAATTATATACTACAGAATGTGACTTATTAATAGACTCTTTCTCAGAGTGTCTAAGGTATACCACAGATATACAGCGTGAAAATAACGAAAGAGAATTTTATAATCAAGATATGTATACTAAAATGAATCAATTAAAACCAGCATTAAAATAAAAATATAATACAATTAATTCAAAATATACAATCTAACACAAAGAAAATTTAATTATTTTATTTGAGTTACATGTAACAAGTTGTTTACGATAGAAAAATATCATCTCAAGTATTTTCTAATTCGTTTGATTTAACTTTTCATAAAAATGAATGCTGTTATGATAGGCATTGTATTGAGTTTTGGATTATAGTTTAAATCATTTTGAGCAGTATTGAAAGGAGAAGTTTTCGCAAATTAAGATCAAAGAAATAATTATTATTAAGGTCAGATGATAGAAATTCACTTTATGGAGTAAAACAGAGATACGGCTTTATCTGATCGTATTGGATTTCCTGATGTTCTTTAGGGAATTTTCGATGGAGAAAATAAAAAATAACTTGAAGAAATTGAAAATAAATTATTTGAAGGAATAGATAAAGAGCAAATATTGAATAATGCTCTAAATTTGTTGAAGGAACAGGATTTTGATAAGTTAAATAAATTATTATTTCAAGATTCAAAAAGTATGGTGCTGGTTTTGTGTTGATAATAGTAATCGTTATATTATTGGTATTAATAGGAGAAGGGTTTGGATGGGTTTAATAACAATTAGAAACAAATTCAATCGCCGTCTTTACTATCAAAACTAAATCCTTATTTTTATAAATTAAATAAAATAGAGTAAATTCATCTAAATTCTTTACTCTTATATCTAACTAATTTTTCTAAATAAATAACATTAGTTTATTCATAAAAAGATTATACTATTAGACTATATTCAAACAATCCATAATGTTTATTCGTACGTTAGATGTAATAGATATTATGTAATAGAACAATGACTTCTAAAACAAAAACAGGTTCAATGTTCCTGTTAGCAGCAGTATTAGTTGCTGGAACAATATCTATGACTATTCCCTCCTCATTCGCTCTACCCTACGTTCCAGACTTCACAGACCCATATGTTAAGGACCAAAAGAAAAAAGGCACCAGATGTAAACATACAGAAAATTAAATGTACCAATAGCAACTTAAACGTAAACGGTGTAGATGTTAACCAATTACCTCAAGAAGAACCAGTAGCAAGTGGAGCACAACCAGATGAAGTTGGTGCTGCACAAAATAGAGATGGGAATGGATTTTTTGATGGTGGTCTCAACATAGATAGAAATCTAGTAAATATCTGTGCAAACATAAATCTTAACGGACAAGAAGACGGCTTCCCAATATGCATAAGATGTTAAATAATTTCTACTCACTATTTTTTAATAATTTTTATAAATTGATAAATCTATATTAGAATGATATTATAGGGTTAAAGAGATATTGATTTTAGCGTGTCTGATAATTAAGATGATTGATAAGGAATTTTGATTGTGAATATGTGCTGAAGAAGCAGGCAAAGACCCTCTAACCTTCAGACAGAGGAAGGCGATATAAAAGCACTTAATCATATGAAAACATACAAGATAATCACGTAGTTAGATGTATTATATTCAATAATTAATTATAATAACAACATAAATACATGTAAGATATCTGTTCTATTTTTGAAGAAATTGAACATTAGCTATGAGACTGTCAAAGCAAATGATAATAATGATGAAGAGAGCAATAAAGATAATCTTGCTAACAGTATTGATAACGACTCTAACAATATGAGCAATAATCCTGAATTTACTGGAATAAACCCTAAAAAAAATATCAATTCCGTTTTTGAAGAAATCATAGAAAAAAATTTTGTTTCAAAACTAAAAGAAATCCGTAAAAATGAGAATAACTTGGGACAAACGCAGCTTTTGGTTGTAGGATTAGGGAGCGGGAGTACTGTCAGTTTGTTAGTTGAAAAGTTTGCAACTTTCCAAGAAGAGGATAAAGAAAGACTCGGTTTTATACCTACATCTTATCAGATAAAGCTTGTGGGAGAACAGTCAGGATTAAAATTTTTAGATGAATCAAAAATTATTGATATAGATTTAGTAATAGATGGGGCAGATCAGATAGATTCAAAATTGAATATGATAAAAGGGGGAGGAGGAGCGTTATTTAAAGAAAAAATACTAATGCAGTCTGCAAAAGAAAAGATAATAATTGCAGATTCACAAAAATATGTGTCTTCATTTACGATACCTGTTCCTGTAGAGGTACATCCTTTTGCTAGATCAGCTGTTTCTAAAAAAATTGGGGATTTAGGGGGAAATCCAAAGATAAGATTTTTAAAAAAAGGATATCCATTCATAACAGAAAATGGTAATATGATTTTAGATACACAATTTGCTAAATTAAAAAAAGAAGAAATTCCTTCTCTGGAAGGGAAAATTAAGAATATTTCAGGAGTGATAGAAGTGGGATTATTTTCTAGTACAGAAAATTCAACATATTATAGTCTTAAAGATGATGGAACTTTTTCTAAACAAATGTGTTAATATTGTTTTATCATGTATAGGAAGGTATCAAAGGTCAAATTAAAAAAAAGTTATAAAAAATTAAGTAAAACGAGGGATGAATTTTCCATGACCCAGTAACTCTTCATTTACAATAAAATTTTCTGTTATTATTTTACCTCTAGAAATTGTCATAATTGGCCATCCTTGAAATTCCCATCCATCATATATTGTGTAATCTGAATACGACTGTAATATTTCAGGTGTAACTTTTTTTCTTAGACCTAGATCTACGATCACTAGGTCAGCATCTGAACCGATTTGTATTGTACCTTTTTGTGGATACATTTTAAAGATTTTTGAAGTGTTATAACTTGATACTTCTGTTACTTTCTCTAAAGTTAGTCTTCCTTTGTTTACTCCTTCGCTTAATAATACAGGAAGCATTGTAGCAAGACCTGGAAAACCAGAGAGAGAGTTTAATAAAGGATTTTCGTCTGCAATTTTAAGGGATAATTTATTTGCTACATGATCTGTTCCTATGGTATCTATTATTCCATTTCTTAGAGCATACCATATACTTTGAACGTCATGTTTAGATCTTAGGGGTGGTACAACTTTACCTTTTAGATTTTCATATTCGTAACTATGGGTTAAATAGTGAGGACAGGTTTCAATATAAAGATTACAGCCCCCTTTTTCTCTTTCTTCAATGATGGCATCTATTGCAGCACTAGAACCAACATGAACAAAATATATTTTAGATTTATATTTTCTAGCAAGGTTAGATATTTTCTTGATACTATTTGCTTCAGATTCAACCGGTCTGCATCTAGACCAAATTTCAAGTAGATTTTGATTTACTTTTTCTTTTATTTTTTTATTTTTAAAATTTGTAATTGAAGAATTTGGTTTTTTTGTATATAAATTTTGGTTAACTATATTTTCTTGAATCATTTTGTAACATAATTGAGGATCTTCGGCATGTACCAATAATATATTATTAAAATCAAATGTAATAGTTTTTACAATATCTTCAAGAAAATCATCTGTTATGTCTACAATTCCACTTCGAACCTTTTTCTCATCTGGGTTTAGATCCATATGAATATGATTTAGACCAGAGCCTAGATTCATATACAATTTGAAGGAATTTATTCCAATTTTTTCATTCAAAAAATTTACATCATCTAGATGATCTCTTTTTAGAATGGATGGATGGACTGAATAATCAATATAGTGATTAGTAAGACTATTTTCTAATTGTGTTGAGATACTATTCTCATATGAGGAATCCAATCTTAACATCCTAATAATTGTTGTAACTCCTCCAATAGCTGCTGATCTCGATTCTGTTTGTGCAGCATTTTGTATTGGAGAATATACTCCATAATGCACATGAGGATCAATTAAACCAGGAATTATGAATCTATTTGAAGCATTAATAATCTTGTCGGGTGAAAAATTTTCTATGTTTTTCGTAAGGTTTTTTATCTTACCATTTTCTATTATAATATTTGTTTGTATTATACCAACTTTTGGTATAACTATATTTCCATTTTTTATTAAAAGGTCACAAGAATTTTCCATTACTGATTTCTTTGAAAAAAGTATTTAAGTTGAGTAATAATAAGTTATTATTTAAGATTGAAAAAGTTAGGATTTTTAATGGAAGATAAATTTACATTTAAATTAATTTAGGTTAAAAAATAAAAAAGTTTAGGCTACAGTGACTTTGCCTGTCATAAATGGATGTAAAGTACACCAGTAGTCAAATTCACCTGCATCATTAAAGGTATTTTCCCATGTTCCTGCAGCTGCTATTATACTAGAATCAAATGCTGGAGGATCAGTACTTCCTGAACCTCCTTGTGTTACAGTATGAATTGTTGCATCCTCGTTTGTCCAAGTCACTGTGGTGCCTGGGCTAATGGTTATCTGATTTGGTGAGTAAAAACGTTCAGGATCATCGGGAGTTGGATTGGATGCTCCTGAAGGTATAACTACGGCTTCTTGTGCAAAGGCTAGGGTTGCATTCATCATGCCAGTGTCATTTCCCATCATACCTGTATCGTTACCCATCATATCGTCTTGTGCAAAGGCTAGGGTTGCATTCATCATGCCAGTGTCATTTCCCATCATACCTGTATCGTTACCCATCATATCGTCTTGTGCAAAGGCTAGGGTTGCATTCATCGTTTCACCAGCCATCATTGATTCGCTTGCATTAGCTTCTACCGCAGCAACGTCTGTTGCATTGCCACTGGTAGTTGCGTTAGCTTCTACTACCATAGATACTGGTTTTGCCCAGTCTGCTACAGCACTTTCACTGCCTTTAGGAGCTACTGCTGTTCCTGGTGGATGATCAGTCGATGTTGAATTTTCATCACCTATTACTGCAAAAGCAGCACCTTTAACAACGTGGTTCATATTGTGATCTACACCAACATAAGTACCTGCTTCTGGGAATGTTGCCTCAAATACAGATGCAGAACCTGGAGGTACCCACCATGTTTCATCCATAATGTCTTGAGTTCCATAGTCATCACCAGAAGGAGTTGCACCATCTCTTGTTGTTATCATTCCAGATATAAAGTGGAAAGCAACGCCATCATTTGGACCTGGACTAAGAACATACCATCTTGTAAGTTCGCCTGGTTTTACCTTAAACAATTCAGGATTTTCATTTAATACTATTTTTGATTGTTCACCAATGCTTGGTACGTATTTGTGAGCCATTCCGTTCGTTAAGATAAGGTCTGGTTGATCAGTAGCAAATTTAGTGATATCAAAAGTTCCGGTTACACCGTCAGTTCCTACGAACAATCCCTTATCTGCACTGTTGAATACCTCACCGAAAGATAGATAGAACTCTTTTGCTGGTTCTTCATCCTCTGGATGTACAACTACTGCACCATACATTCCATTAGCAATATGTTCCCATACACCGTTTAATGCATCTGCACCACAGTGATACATCCATGCACCTGGATTATTAGCATGCAAAGTTACATGCCTGCTTTCACCTGGAGGTATATTTCCTGAAAGAACATTGCTTGGACCTATTCCTGCATGGAAGTCCAGACTATGTATTGTTTTACCGTCGTTTCTGATAGTAATATTCAAAACATCACCTACATCCGCAGCGATAACGGGGGCTGGAATCGTACCGTTAAATGTCATTGCGGCATATTCTATTCCGCCTGGATGTAATATATTATCTGGAGCAACTTTAACAACATGCTCATTCGCAACCAATAAAACTTGTTTTACTGGTCCTTCATCTTCGGCATCTTCTTCTTGTGCCATTACTTTTTGAATTAATGGTATTCCTGTAGTAAGTGGACTAGATAAAAGTCCAGCTACAAGAATGCCCACTAGCATTCCGGTTAAGAGTAGTTTCATTATGAGAAATTCCCTTTTATTCCTATATAATGTTTTTCCTAAATTATATTATTATAAAATCTCCACTATAGATAAATAATAGAAAAATATTTTATAATGCTTATCATTCATATAAAAAATTGTAATAATTTACTTTTAAATTATAATTATTAAAGGTCCACGAAATGTAAATTCCCTCAATTTAATTATGATAAATTTATTTATAATTTAAGAAGACAAATCCTTGTGGGCTGGTAGTTCAGGGGTAGCAATGTTCGGTTCGCATCCGAAAGGTCGCGGGTTCAAATCCCGCCCAGTCCATCGTCTTGCATTCGAAAGGTTTCGAGTTCAAATGTCGCTTAATATTATAATTTTCTTATAAGTTTGCTCTCTTGTAAAAGACATTTATTTTATCTATTCTTAAGAATTTTCTTAAGATAATAATATGGAACCAATGCAATTGCTATGATTTTTCTTAATTATTAAAAATTTTTCTGAATATGATAAAGCATCATCTTAAGAATAATAAATTGGTTTAGTGTAATGTTTATTATTTGGGTTAACCAAATTAAAATAATAAAATGCTGTCGGTTAAAACTGAAACAAAGAGCAATAAAGATTTAAAGAAAAATTGGATAAGTGTTGGTGCCAGTATAAAGAAAAATTAAGTCGATCTTTTTAATCGCCAACTTGATAATTTACAATGCAAAACATAAATGATTTATGTAATTTATTAATAGAAGGTAAACTTCGAAGAATATCAGATGATGAGCAAGTTCAAGTAATGAATATACAATATCAAACTACAAATTTGGCAACAGCACAAGTAGGCCAAAAGTTTGACTTTTGGAAGCAAGTAGATGAACAGGATTTACTCAATTGGTTATTGGGAAGATATCATCCACATACAGCAAAATGCTATTATAGTTATTATATTAGATATGTTGATACCTTTTTTAGTCCAATAGTAGACGTAGAATTATTTAAATTAGCAAAACATAAACGTTCACGGATTCTTCAATCAATCAAAAGATTTGGAGATTATTATGCATATAGATATGGAAATAAAGATGTAAAGAATTTAATTGCAAGAATTATCGAAAGATATGATCTTAATAGAGATTTAGATCAAAAGGATCGCATATACCTTGTAAGCCCTCAATTTGTTGAAGAAAAAATTTCAAAGATAATGAGAATTCCTGGTGATATTGGCTTTACTTGTAGAATTGGATTATTTTCTGGTTTACGTGAATCAGAAATTTCTTACATAAAGCAAAAAGAAATCTGTAGTCAATCGTTTGGATGTCAATGCGATAAATTGCATGTTGCTTTCTGTAATAATGGGCTTTGTGTAATTGCAATAAATTGGACAAGAGGTCAGAAAAAAGCATTAGCAACAATACTACCTACGCAATATTGGGAAAAACTAAGAAACCTGCAAAGGTTTGACTATTATGATATTCAAGCTGCCCATAAAATTCTTAAAAGAGAAACAGGTATTGCATATATTGTTTTAAGAAAAATTCACTACAATGTAATTAGATTTAAGACTGCCTTTGAGGTCTCCTTCCTGGCCAACTTATAATAATTTATAATGTTTGCTTATTTGCTTTACTAAAAATCTAAATTTTTTAAGGATAAACTTTCAATCTAGAATTAATTTAATACGAATTTTTAATATTGCATAAAAAATATTTTCTTTATTTTTGATTTATTGATATGTAATAATTATTATCTTCTAACTATCTGTCTAATTTAATAATATCTTATGATATAGTTCTACTCTTTATAATTTCTTTTAAATTGTTCACTTGTTCATTAATTGGCATGTTCATATATTGAGCCCTGAATTCTATAAAGTCCTTGAGTGTTTCGTTATTAAGTACATCAAATTGCTTGACTACAGCATCATTAGCCAATATCTGTAACATATAGATGTTGATTAACATTTTCAATCCCTTCTTTAATAATCCTGCAATAGTCATATCATCCCTCGCTGCCAAAGGTATACCATTGTAACGGACATTCCTCATTATTCTCAATACGTCATATGTACATTCTACCAATTCAGGCTTTAGTTTGACATGAATAACTGTGTTATTGTAACTTTGTTTATCATTTTTTGTTTGTCCTTTTCTATGTTTTGAATTGGAGTAATGTGTGTTATTAGCGATGCTATCAGTCTTTGTATCTTGTTTGTTGTCATGTTTTCGGCTTATTTTAGCGTTTTCCATTATATATGAGTATAATAATAAACAACTATATAAACAAAAATAGAAGTCATTTATCACTATAGATAAATAATTTGTAAAGAAAAAATTAATGGTTGCAGACTTACTCTGTCATTATAGAAAATAGTTAAAAGTCTTTTTTTATTCAGAATATTTGGAATGGATGATAATGGTAATATTGAAGAATCATTTTCGTAAATTGTATTTAGATTGAGTGAAATATCAAAAGAAATTCTAAATATTTTGAGAAACTTGTTATAAATATGCATATTCAAAAATTACACCAAATATCTGCAATTCAAGGAGAATAAGATAATCCCATTGAACATTTAAAATAAATATTTTAACTTTCCAAAGTAATGCAATAGGTTTCTATTAATAAATACTAAATTCTAGACTGTAGTAGTATACCTACAACTGATTATTATAATCAATCAAATCAATTACAATACTATATTACTATAATTATTGTGGAGAAATTATAGAACCCCTTTTTTTACTATTTTGCTAAACTCTTTGTCCGACATATTGTTTCTTATCTCCATTAACTTTAAGGCATCATTTCCTACTAAATATCGTAGTTCTGATGATTGATTTTTTGCTGACATAATTGCATTTAAAATGACCTTTGCTACTTCTATTGGAGGAGTGCCACTTTCAAATCTAGGAGTAAACCTTGAAATTCTTTTTTGTGTCATTTCACCATATGGTGAATTAGAATCAGTAGTTACTCTTTTTCCTACTTTTAAATTATTATTAAAATTAGTTTTGATTACTCCAGGTTCTATAATTATAACCTTTATTCCAAATTGCGAAACTTCGTAAGCCATAGATTCAGATAATCCTTCTAATGCAAACTTTGAACTTACATATGCAGAAGTAAGTGGAAATCCTATTTTACCAGCAACCGAGCTTACGTTTACTATAATACCATTTCTTTGTCTTCTCATCATTGGTAATACTGCTTGTGTAACTCTTATAACACCAAATACATTAGTTTCAAATTGTTCTCTGAATTCCTCAACAGAAAGCTCCTCTAATGGTCCTACTAACGCATATCCTGCATTGTTAACTAAAACATCTATTCTTTCTTGTTCTGCTTTTATCGTTTGAATTGCTTTTTTAACTGATTTATCATTATTGACATCAAGTTGTAAAAATTCCAAAGATAGTTTTTCTCTTTTTTGTTTTAGATTATCAATCGATTTAGATTTTTCAAGGTTACGCGTTGTTGCATAGGTGTAAAAGCCATTTCTAGCTAATAACAAAGAGGTTTCAAGTCCTATCCCAGAAGAACTACCAGTTACTATTGCAACTTTCTTCTTCTTGTTATTTTTGTCCCTATTCATTTTATTATTTTATCTATCTCATTATCCTTTATCGTACCACTTTGTTAATACTTTTCATAAAATAGGTTTTATCAATAAAATTGCATCTTATATTATATCTCATTCGGTTATTGTCTAAATTATTTTATTATTGATTTTCATTTAAATTTTCTGAAGATTCTATATTTTTAATTTTATATCCGACTCTCTTTTCGATGTATTCAAAAAAATAATTTGATAACCATAAATTTAATTTGAACAAACCTTGACATTTTTCATAATAGTTTAGAGATTATTGTTAAATTTGTTCATTAATTTGTACACTCATAATATCCCTGAGATTCTTGGTCATCGCCAGTCAATCCAACAAATTCTGCATATGTAGGAAATTCCTCTTTGGTATAGTAATATAACATTCCGTTCTGGTCAAGTGCTGTATATGCATCACAGTTTGAAACTTGTAACTGTCGTTCATCGACTCCATAAACTTCTACAAAAGGTGACAACAATCCCTGAATATTGTCGGAATGGTCCAATCCAAGAGCATGTCCAATCTCATGCAAGATTGCATTGTAAGCTGTATATTTTCCAAAACCATATTGTTTCATCAATTCAGGGGTATATGTCGCACTCCATACTGTAATGTCAATATTGTGAATAACTTGGTATTTTCCATCAAGGGTGTATTTTATGATTGTATGTGCCATTATATACAAATCATCCAATCCAGAATCAATTTTTTCTTTGGCGTAATTATAATCACTATCCATTTTTTCGCTTATTTTTATCATATTTTTATGACTTTTTTCTGGCGTAAATCGTATATCGGCTAAATCTCCATATTTATCTTCAGATTTCATCTTCACCACAGCAAATGATATGATGTTATCCATCTTTTTCTGCCATTCATATAATGCTGCAACAACTAACGTTCTAAAAATTTTATTCTTGGAATCAATAGACACTGTAAGTATTCCATCATCAAGTTTTTCATTCCAGAAACAGCATACATCTATCTTCTCTGCAGCATTTGCTTGTTTGGTATCAAGGTTATCTATAGACAACAAAATAACAATTGTTACAAGTATAACAAAAAAAGCATAAGTTAAAACATTTTTAGGATTATCAGATGTTGAATATTTACTAGCCTGACTATATCTTACTATAATAATTTCTATGAAATTATTGATAGTTTTCAATTATATCATAGATAGAATAAAGGAGCTATATTTCTATTGTTTTTTATTTCTATTTTTTAAAATATAATATTGATAACAAAAACCTAATCGTCTGAAGTTCAAATAACATAATTCTTATTAATATAAACTCCCATCGAATAATAAGATGAATATACTAAAATTAATCATAACATTACCAATTATGATTAGTATAATAATAATGTCAGGAAATCATCCTCAAATCTATTCCGAAAAGGACGGTGACGATAAAGACTTGTCAGAATTTGATGTGGAAAGTTTATGTGGAGCATCAGAGGACTATGAGACACATAAAGAACAGTGCGATAAACTTTACGATATGTTAGATGAAGGAAAAATAAAGGATGACCCAGATTACGAATACGATTAAATTCTTTTCATTCTAAATTCCACATTTTTTTGTTATAATTTTTATGTTTAAACCTATTTTAACATAATTATAATTTCTTTATATCCCAAAAAATTTTTTTTAATTAACATAATTATTATTTTAATCAATTTGGATTATAAAAAAATTGAGAAATTGAAATGAACAATTCTATTATGTTTAAATTGTAAGGTAAATTAAGAAAAACCTTAAATCTTTAATAAGATATATTACTAATAGAGTGGATAGAGTCCAAGACAAAGAAACCAGACATATAGTACAAGAATTCAAACAAGATTTGCAAATAGGAAGATAAAGAAAATGAATTTTAATTGTTGTGCTATAACCAAATCAATACTATTATTCTTTGTAGCACCATACTTGACACTAAAAGCGGTATTCTATTTATTAGGAATTGATTTTTAAAAAACTAACAAAAACCAATTTTATTAAAAAAGTAATAGCAAAAAGTAAATTTCCAAAAATTAAAATAGACTATGAAATTTTTTTCAGACCATCGGCTTTTGAAACAGCTATACAATATTACCTTGTATTGGCAAAAATTTTCACATGGAAAAGAGCTAAATAAAATTAAATTTTTCATAAATAAAAAAGGGAATCGAATCCTTTAATAGAAAATACTTTTTATCAATACAGATATACATACAAATCAGTTGAAAACAGTTCACTATTCAATCATAGGCATCTCAATAGTTATAATAATTGTCTTATTCTTTATTTTAAAGGAACAGGCTAAAAAACCATACTCATTAGAAATTGATGCTATCAAAGATAAAACAGATATCTCAGGTACTATGTACAGAGTTAGAATAACCAATACAGGAACCAATGCTCTTACAGGACTAGAGGTAAATCTTGGAAAAGACGATATTCAAAACATGGATTTATTGGAACCTGGACAATCTTTTTTCTTTTATCCTAAACCAGAAACCAATACGACTATTGTAAAAGTTACAACTAGTGAAGGAATAGAAAAACAGAGTGATTACCGTTCTCCATTAAAAGGATTAGGATTACCTGGGAGTGGCAGATAATGAAATGTAAAGATATCTTTGAATATAATATAAGAACATGACAGAATCATCCGTCTGTCGAATCGAGCATTCGAATCACCGGCGAGTTAATCACTTTTAATTTCTAAAATTTTAAAAAATATTTTTTATTATGGTGTTTATTAACTTGTTATGGCTACAATTCCATTATTTGAAGCAGCAGGAGTAGATTTCCTCTTTATTCTTGCTATATATTATACAGGTGCTTTAATTGTCTCTACTATTTTACTAATAATAACTATTAAAAAGAATAGATTTGAAGGGGAATATCAGTTATATTCTAGAATTTTAGATGCTAGAACTAAACTTCAAAACACTGAAGTATTTATTAATATGGCTAAAGAGAGCTCACTTTATGCTGAGAGATTTACGTTAGTTGAGCCCGCAGAATATTATACTATTATATCATTAATAGATACAATAGAATTCATTTATAGAATTAACAAAAAGAAAATGATAGATAAAGAACTATGGCAAAGATGGGAATATCATGCAAAAAGTATGATGACAATTCCAAAATTCAAGAAAGTATGGTCAGTAACAAAAAAGTTTCATACTCATGATTTTGTTAACTTTATGGATGCCTCATAACATTTAGAAATATTATTTCTATAAAGATAAGTTTCTGATTATAAAAACCAAATATACCTTTACCTATTATTTAAGAACATGACAGGGTCAATTGTCTCTTGAACTGACCATGTCAATCCCGCAAAGTCCATAACCTTTAATTTCTTAATTTCTTATTTTAAAAATCTGGGCGAAATTACGATATTCAAATATGAGCTCTTATTCATAAGATTATCTCGCTTTTTTAGTTCATATGAGATTAACACACAAAATTTTAATTATTAATATTATTATAAAGTTATATGCCAATAGTAACAGTATCAATGTATAGTGGCAGAACACAGAAAGAAAAAGATAGGCTAGCAGAAGCAATAACTGATAGCATAGTCAAGATATTGCAAGTAAAAAGAGAAGAGGTTGTAATAGTTTTTCAAGAAACGCCCCATGGGAATTGGTATGCTTCGGGTATTAGACTATAAATGACTTTATTATATTTCAATATACTTGCATAAAATGGAATAAAATAAAATAAAAATTTGTTCTACATTAATTAAAATTGATGATATGTGTGAGGTACTATACACTTCTTAACAATAGTAAAATAACCTAATTTTAACGAATAAAATAAAAATCTTATATTAACAGCAAAATTGTTGAAAAGATTTTTTTTCTGAAATCTATAATGAGAAGTACTTCTTGTTTCTTAACTTTTATATTTTAGATTATTTTTGCAAAACGAACAAAATACTCTTCCTTTAAAATCAGTATCATATAGTGAATTACTAAAATACATAACACATCTTTTATTATCACAGTGAGGCAAATTAAAAGTGTCCAAGTTCAAGTATAGCTACTTTTACTATTCTCTCACGGAACAAAAATTCATCAGGTTTAAGGCCATAGAATTCTCTTAATCTAGGAAGATACACTACTGCTATTCTACCGCCTCTGTACGCTTCTCCCAATACAAAATTCAAGTCATATGAATAAGCATCCCTATCACAGATAAGTAAAATCTTCATTCTTTTTGTTGGTTTTATTTTATTAAAAAGCGAGTGTAATAAGTCCGGTGATTTAAGCTGGTCTCTACCTTTGTCAATAAAAATTTGAATATTAAATTTTAATGTATGACCGATAGTAACATTTGAACCTCTAAATTCATTTGATATAGCACCATGTAATAAATTCAAAATATCATTATCAATATCTGTATGAAGAGGATGTATAATAATCTGTATATATTGGTAATAATATTATTCGTTCAATGATTTAAAATAATAATCAAAATATATCCTAAAGTTAACTCTGATTATGAATTTCTACTTTCAATAGTTATCTATCAAAAACTAATTCTTTCTTTTTTAATTCATCTTCTACTTTTCTATAATCATAAAAGAATTGTATTACCAGAGCTGTAGTAGTTATCAATAACCCACTTACAAGAGCTAGCATCATGAAATCACATCCCATGTTATATTTTATATAATATACGCTTTCGACATATTTTAATTTATTTCTTCTTGCTATTTTGAATACATGTAAAATTCTTTACTCTTATTGTCTAGGAGGGATGGTTAAAAATACTAAAGACATATTATATAAAATAACGATATTATGTATAGTGATAGATAGAGATAATGAGAAAAGGTCAAAAATTAATAAAAACAGTTTTTCATAAATTCTATTCTGGTAGTCGAGAAGATGCAGCACAATTTTTCAATCCGTTCAATCTCAAACTGTTGGATGAACAAGTTATAAGGTTAGTAATTGGTCATATTCATGATATGTCAGATGAAGAATTTGATAAAATAATATTGTCAGACATAAACTAGTCCTAATAATTTTATTTTTAAACCAGTATTTATGATATATTTCTATCATCTCTATTCTATAAATCAAATCAAGAACTAAAAATAAAAAAATAGTATATTAAGCACTTCCTACATGTTCTTGATTCATATGCTTATGAAGTTCATGTTCAGAGTCAAATGATTCACCACACTCTTCACATTTATTGACTTTTTCTGATGACATTAACATAATAATAGACAGTCATTCATTTATTAATTTCTAATTTTCTTCTATGAGTGATTCTTTAATGTACTTTTATTTCAAATTCAGAATTTTGAAGATTTGTATTTATCAAATCAAGAATAACTGTTAGGATATTCAGATAATCTCTTTTAAAATGAAAATGAAAATGAAAAATTATTTATTTTTTCCATCAATTGTTTTATAACGAATTCAATGCATCTATTCTTTGAATTTACGATATTGTGCTATTAAATTATTACAGAGCTTACATTTGTACTCTCCTTTTTCTACTAACACAACTCCCTCACCTACTTCTTCATTTGGATTATCATATTCTATTTGAGGAGAACCGGGATATTCTTTTGCGCATTTTTTACAATAATATCTTGAAAATCTCTTCTGGTCTAACCTTCCTATATTTCCGAAGAATAAGTGTGGTACTCCTAGATTGAATTTTAATTCTTCCTCTTCTGTAAGATTAACAAAAGCATAACCACCTGAACCTAATACCTTCTTTTCTTCTAAATCCTCATATTTGGTCAAATATATCCATAACTATACATTAAGATATTTTTATTATTTATTTATTAAATTAGGATTAAGTAGTTCCTTCTAAATCAACTCTAGGAAGCTCTTGAAAATAATACATCACCTATGAGTTGTTCGCCTTCTTCATACTTTTTAATTAAATCTTTTTTATCTATTTCTCCCTTATTATAACTCATAACAGCTGTATTCAACGTCCTCCAAGCTTTTCTTGTATTATTAGATTTTTCTGTTAAATTAAAGGAAGTTAAAAAAGCAATAGATATTGCAGCTATGAATGCAAAAAATTGTACTGAGCCAACCGATATTTCATTTGCCAGTGTTGCAGTTAGAACAGAAAAAAATGTTGCTAATCCTGCTAATACGACATGAATTATTCTAAGGATAGTTGCTTGCATATTCCAGTTTTTGAGATACAATAATACCTCAGGAAAATCTTTTGCTAGTAAAGTGTCTTTATAGACTTCGTCAATATTCACAAGATATTTTTCCAAAAAACTACCAAATTTGGGAATTTTTATCATAGCATTAATTCTATTCTATATTCTTAAATTTATTAAATATAACTTGAATTTCGAATTAATATAATAATAATTGTAATCTAAAGAGAAAATATATTCATAAAGGAAAATTCTTACCATTCCAAAAATTGTACTTATAATCAATTTAAATGAGAATATAAAAAATATTGAACAATTATAGATGAAATCGTAATCTAAAGACTAACATGCTTGAGTTGTACCTTGTCCGTATTCTACACAGGTTTCATCTATGATGAGTGTAGAATGTCTAAATTCGATTGGAAAATCCAAAGAAGTCATATTCTCTAGAATAATATTATATTTTAATATCTTTTTGTCAACATCATATACTGGATTAAATAATTCAGTTATCGAAATATCATGTATTTCTAGGTCATCTACAACTAACACTGCATTGGGAATATCTTTAGCAAAACTATCTGCTCCCAATGTCCAATTGTCTACAAAGTCTCTTGTACTTTCTACATCTACTATTTTCTCTGGTTTACCTATAAACCAAATAGTCGTATCAGATACATTATTTAATTCTAATGAATAGGAAGATGCATCAACATCCGATACTATTGACCCATATTGGGCATGTTGAATTGCAAAGAATTTAGGTTCATTAGAATACAATACATCCTCTCTGTATTGTCCATAAACTATAGTGTCACTAGTGGTTATAGATGAAAATAGGAATGCAAATATTATGATGAAAAATGATTTCATTATAAATCTTAAAAACAATCACTGTTTAATATTTTCTAGCCTACGGAATTAAAGACTGTAGACTTATGGAGAGCATTGATACTTTTTGGTAAAAATTCTTCAACTTATAAAATGGCATTGGGAAAATGTCTGATTTCTTATTCTAAACAAAGCAAAGATTACTAGGTAAGTATAAAATTAATAACAGAATTTTAAAGATATTACACTTAAAAAGTATTAATTGAAAGATATTTTGAATTTCTAATAAATGTGAACTTTTGTTGACAAGTGTTATAAACTTGCTAGATTTGATGTGTTAATAAAAATAAAGAATAGTAAAATATAGTGACAAAGATGAAAAATATTACTAGGAAAGTACTATCAATAGACGATAAAATAAAAGAGCTAAATCTAAAATTAATAGGATTATCATTTTTTATTGTATTTTCTTTGAATTTTTTTGCTATCTATAATATTAGCGATGGTAACATCAATATTTTCTCCCTTGTAATAGCTCAAACTGAAAAAGAAAAAAATTCTATTAATAATGATAATAAAGAATTAAAAGATAGTATTG
>JBHIVA010000032.1:0-24328 GCA_042138015.1 Nitrososphaeraceae archaeon
AGTAACAGCTGTAGTAGCGTTATCAGTTGATGATTCGTTCACAGCAGGGAATGATAATAGCTCGGTATCTTGATCTATATCACTATCATTTGTTGTTGTTGTCAAGGGAGTCATTTCTGAGGTGGTAAGGTTAGTAGTAGTAACAGCTGTAGTAGCGTTATCAGTTGAT
Organism: Nitrososphaeraceae archaeon; assembly: GCA_042138015.1. Taxonomy (GTDB): domain Archaea; phylum Thermoproteota; class Nitrososphaeria; order Nitrososphaerales; family Nitrososphaeraceae; genus TH1177. Next base: position 170 of record JBHIVA010000032.1, read on the forward strand.
GATTCGTTCACAGCAGGGAATGATAATAGCTCGGTATCTTGATCTATATCACTATCATTTGTTGTTGTTGTCAAGGGAGTCATTTCTGAGGTGGTAAGGTTAGTAGTAGCATTATCAGTGGTTAAGGTAGGTAAAATAGGATACGCAGTTTTAGTGATGTCCTTAACTTCTTCAAGTGGAATTGATAAATCAATTTGATTATTTAAGATTGTACCTGTAAGGCTCAGGAAATGCGTGCCGACCTTTGAAGGAATCAAATATATTGTATAAATTCCAGGATTTTCATTATCCTTATTCACACTGATTTTTTCTTCCAAATTGCCGTTTGTTAGACGTATATTTACATCTTCGAGAGCATTTTCAATGGGAGAATTATTTTGATTATCAGTAACTACTATCTTTATTTCATTTTTTTGATTTAAAATTGGTATCTCGTTAGTCCAACCAGCGACAACAGTAATATTATTTAATTGATGAATCTCAATAGAATAGACATCATCTATTTGTACTTGTGAAAAACATGTTAGTATTAATATGAAAATTATTAGGTATAATCTAAAAGGAAAATTTTTAATAAACAACTCTATTGTTTGCAATTCAGAACAAATATCAAACTTGATATTAATTTTAGTTTGACTAACTAATTTGATTAACGTGTTGAATAAACAGATCATTAGGGATAAATTTATAAGATATAATATTTGCCTGTGTGATTATAACGACGCATTTTAATATATTTGAGAGTAAAGATTTTCCTAGCATTAAAATTATGAGTAAATTCAATTTTATCGCTATAACTTTTTGAGATAATTGATCCTTATTTACAATTATTGCATCTTCATTTCATAACAAATAAAGATATATTTGAAAATTTTCAGTTAATAACTATGATACGGTTATTATTAAATTAAATTTTATGGATGTATTATTATTCTCCCTATATTCAGTGAATTTGATTGAGTAATTTAATTATCTGAAAACCAATGAAAAAGAAATAGAGTCAATTGAACATGGATCCAGAAATAAAGGTAAATACAATATTAGAAATATTTAAGAAAAAATTTCCGGAATTGACTGGAATAAAGTGACAAACGAAATACATAAAAATGGATATTCTATAGAATACACTTCTTACCCTCAAGTGTTGCATTGAACTTATTCATGAATATGAAAATTCAGTTAATTATCGAAAGACTATACGGATGGAAATACATAGTTTTGGGTTAGGAAAATATAAATATTTCAAATATCCTTTCCCTGAGCCAATCCAATTGCTCTGAACAGAAATCTATACAAAACTTGTACCCATTACAAATAAATGAATGCTGTTACTAAATAAAGAAGAACGATTTCGAGAATTTTTATGAATTCTAAATGATTTGTCATGCAAATAATCTAACCAAGCCGACAGTTATTATCTTATATTATGACAAGGAGGAATATAATACATTGTATCAAGATTTATACGGAGATATTTTTTTCCATTTCAAGTAATTATTTCATTGACTAACCCTAATTATGATTACACATGTGGTGAATTTGTATTAACGCAACACATACCTGAGCCCAATCAAAAGCAATTGTCCTAAAACGTTTGAGTAGAATGACTATCATCACAACAACTCTTAGACCTATAAAAGGAATTAGAGGATATTATAAGGCTCAGATAAGACATGGCATAAATGAATTACTGAGTCAAAAACAATATACACTAGGAATAATATATCATGTTGCCTTAAATTGATTAAATAAAGAATAGAATAATTGGAAAATTGATCTCTAGTCAAAGTAATATAACAAACAATATTCTTCCAACAATGGTATTGTAAATTATTATGGTAAAGTCATGACACATACAAAGGCAAATGAATATCTTGAATTATTGTTGAAAAATACTTTATGGCAAAACGATGAAATTGTAATATCTGGTAAACGTATAATTACCAAAAGAAAAGTTGTTTGGTATGGAGACTCTGATTACTTGTATAGATATTCAAATATAACAAAAAAGGCATTAAAATGGACTGCAGAACTTAAACATCTTAACCAAATAGTGGAAAAAATAGCAGAAGTAAATTTCAATTCATGTTTACTTAATTTGTATCATAATGGAAATGAATGTATGGGCTGGCATAGTGATAATGAAAAAACATTAGGAAAAAAATATAATCGCTTCATTGAGTTTTGGTGCTGAAAGAAAATTCTTATTCAAGCATAAACAATCTAAACAAACAGTTTCACTTATTCTTGAACATGGAAGCTTACTAGTAATGAAAGAGCCAACACAATTGAATTAGCTTCGTAGTTTACCAAAGACAAGAAAAATAACCGATCCAAGAACAAACCCATCTTTTAGAACAATATTGTCTTCTTAAGTAAATTGTATCTGTTAATAATGATTATATAAATCATAATATGATTAATTCATATGTGTTTTATATATTCGAATATTCCCAAGTAATTGTACTACTTCTTAGGTGCTGTTAAGTTAACGAAGAGTGTTAGCCGTGAATATTCTATTTTAACAATATATGTTATTTAGACTATTTGAAATATATAGAACATCCACTATGGTAATATATATTGTATTTGTGATATAATAATAAAATAAGTTATTAATTTTATCTATATAATTGGATATTTTTGTATGAACGATTTTGAATTATGAAACTGAAAAAATAAACAAAATTATAGTATGACTAAACAAATAGTTTAATATAATGAAATTATAAACATATTCATGAATACAGAGCCCATTATAAAAATTCGAAAATTAAAGGAAATTAATATTGAAGGTGGTGTTGTATTTGATGGTTTTCACGGTATAGGACTTGCTAGTACTATAGCTTGTGGTTGTTTTATTAATTCCTTAAAAACCGAATTAGTAGGTGTTCTCGACTCTCCTCTTTTTCCCGCAATATCAGTAATTTATGATGCTAAACCGAATTTTCCAGCTAGAATATATGCAAATGAAGATAAAAAACTTGCATTCTTTGTTTCTGAAGTCGTATTAGATTCATCTGCTCATAGACATATAGCTCAGACGATATTGGATTGGGTAAACTTCCACAAAAGTAAAACAATAATAAGTATTGCCGGTAGAGAGATTAAACAAGAAAATAAAATAAAAAAAGAATCTACACTTAATGCTATTTCGAATTCTCCAAATATAATGAAAGAATTAAATGATGTTGGAGTTTTGACATTAAAAAATGGAACAATAGAAGGGATACCAGGAGTACTGTTAAATGAATCAAATTGGAATAATATTGATGTCGTGGTATTTGTTGTTGATGTTGTATCAGGCGTACCGGATTTTAGGGCGGCAGCAAATGTTGCCCAAGTCGTAAGCAAAATTGTTCCTGAAGCGTATTGTGAAATCCAACCCTTGATCAGAGAAGCTGAGAATATCGAAAGTAATTTAAAGACAATAGGGAATCAAACATCTAATAGATTAAAAGAAAAAATCTACAGGTAAAAGCAGTGATGTAAATTTCGGGGTATTGAATAGAATATATTACAAGTATTTCATAAATTTAATAACACTCCAAATTTTAATAAGGTGTAATTGATAACTAGATTTAATCGTTAAAGTACAAGTTTAAAGTATAAAGGAATTATTTTTAATGTATTATTTTTGAATGAATTTATGGTTTTAACGGATGAAAGTAATATGTCAGCAGCGATTGAAAAGTTTTTTCGTATTTTTAGGGTATTTGATCTTCGCTACTCAATAAGTTTTATATTAATGGTAAATTCAAGGAGGGAAATGACATACGAGATATTTTGAACATGATATGTAAAAATATTATTGATTTATCTGAAAAAATGGTATATGTAGGAATAATAGATCGAGATGCAAAATTATTAGTAGGTAAATGGAGAAATAAAAATAATGAAAATAGTATGATTACTATATTTCACCAATTTAAGTATATAGATACATCTGAAATTTATAATGTTCTTAGAAATGTAAATAAGAATATTAATACTTTAAAACCAGATATATTTGACTATGCCATAATAAGAAAAGATCATTTTAAACTAATTGTTATACCATTATCAAACAATAGAACCAAGTATATTTGTATTTTTGTAATTAGTAATAAATCAATAAAAAATTTAGTAACAAAAATATTGAGAATTATTAGTTAATTCTCAAAGATTGACCATTTGATAACTTATTCAGAGAATCAATATATTGTAATATATATAGTTCTTAAGTCATAAAACATTATATCTTGTATAACTAAAAATTTTCTAGTTAGTTAATTCTTTTGCGATAGCATCAATGGCATATGTAACAACAAAATCATTACTATGTGTACTATGAATTACTACTGCATCGGCTACAAAATTTTCCGATCCGACAAGCGATGATTTAGAATCTACCAAATTATGTATTACATATGTCATATTACTATTCTGGTTAGGAAGAGTGTGATATTTATCATTAGTATAGTTTGACGCTAAATTTGTGGTGTCCTTTAGTCTATAACCAACTTCAACTGGTTCACTTGAGATCCATGTTAACGTTCCAACCCATACCTTCCCATCATCCCTTTGTGATAAGGGTATTACAATTCCATGTGTTTCATGACCAGTTGCTATTCCTGGCGTAGATTTAGTGGTGTTCTGTAGAGTTATTGCGTCTAATTCTAAATATTTATCTAAATTTTGTCCGCTAACAGGATCAAGACTAAACAAATTTAATAATACAAGATACAAGATTAATCCTGACAAAAGAAAATAAAACTTATCACATCTTAAGATGATAATCCTCTATTATTTTAATATTTTTACAATGTTCTTATATTATTGCAAACAAGAATTTTTCCTGTAATAGAATTAAGATCAATGAGTTTTATTTCTAATTCAAAAATGTTAATAGTTTTTGGTAAAATATTGCTGTCTTCTCTACAAATGGTGAATGACCTGCATCACCAATAACTACCACTTCAGCACGAACAAGAAATATTTTAAACTTATTAAGATAATTTAAAGGTATTAATCTATCTTTTTCTCCCCATATTATCAGACAAGGAATATCTTTAATTTCCTTTAATTGCTCTTTTTTAATACATGTAGACGTGCTATTTTTGTAAGCAGATTGGAATGCGTGTTTTGCCCCAGGTTTATCAATTATTGAAACAAAAATATTTACAAAAACTGGAAGTAATCTATATGGTTCTGCTAACAAATTTTCGAATACTTTAGTTACTTTATGAAATCTTAAATTTACATCTTCTTCCATGGCAGCATCGAGGTATTTTCCCAATAAAAAAGTAGGCCCTTCTAACATGCCTGAAGAATCTATCAATACAAGTCTATCAACTTGTTCTTTATTCTCTATCGCATAATTTAATGCAATAAACCCACCTAGCGAATGTCCTATTAATGTTACTTTATCCTTATCATTTATTCCTATATGTCTAATAAAATTTTTAATAAATTGTGTAAAATAACTTATTGTATAATCTGCTTCTGGTTTGTCACTTTCACCAAATCCTATTAAATCAACAGCTAGTACATGGAATTTTTCTGATAAAGCCTGGGGAATGTCTCTCCATACAAGTAAAGATGAACCGAGCCCATGGATAAACAATATGTGTTTTTGATTCTCTTTACTGTATTCTTCATATCTTATTTTTAAGCCATTTTCTATTTCAATATACATTTGAAAATAAAAAGTATAATAATAGTTGTTAATATATCTTCTGTTAACTATTTTAAAAGATTCGAATTTTACCATTTACATTAATCTTGCATAGTATTTCAATTAAGTTTTGTAGTTGTGATGTTCTGTTTAGACAAATATTCAAAATATGAAATGCACATGTTAAATAAAGTAAAGTTTGTATGGGATACATTAAATAATGCAGATGATTATCTTACCTGAGTGTAAATGGTATCTTTAAGCATTTATTCTTATGGTTAATAGTTGATATATAAATTTAGTTAATGATGCTAAACTTAATACTCTAATGATTCAAATTATTATAGCAAAAAGAATTGATTTATGTATGATGAAAAGTTATTGTTTCCTTCTGGTTTTATTTACACTCCCTGTTCTGATTGTCTTTGAAAGTCAGTATTATTGTATCATATTCAAATTAGAACACGGATCATAGAAACATATATTTTTTATTGATTACTTTTTATTTAAAAAACCTTAAAAAATTACTATTTGAGTGTATATATTATGTTTTTGAATTGAAAATAAGGATATAAAAATTTAGATCAATAAAAATAGACTCAGAAAAGAATAGATTATCCATGAATACGTTCCTTAACTAAAAAAACTCTTTTATATACTGTGCTCAAATGGAAAGGAGGTAGAATAAATAAGTTGTGATATCAACAAATATGCACCTTTTCTAGTTTTGATGTATGTAGTATATTATATTATTTTTTTAACTTTTAATATATTATATATTAACAGTACAGAATATTGTACTATCTATTTTTGCTTTTGTATCTTAATTTACTTTGGTTTAATTTAGGTGTACGAGTTGTTTTTTACAATCTTACAGAGTTCATACTTAGGTAAGGGTTTACTTATTATACCATCAACATGTAGATATGATGATCTTTTGAATAAAGATTCTCTCATCTATAAACGCCTCAAACTTAGATATTGTAGTTACTAGTATGGTAATTTCTGGATTTATTTTCCTCATCCTCTTTAATACGTCGTAGGTGGCTATAAATGAATTATGTAAATCAGAAATAACAATATCATAGCTCATGGGATTCATAATAAAGTGGTTTAGTGCTTCTTCAGGATCCTTGAATATATTAACTAAATAACCACATTCCTTTAGCAATCGTTTTAACGTTAACAAACCATGATAATCATCATCTAATAATAAAATTTTATTCTAGTTCATATTCCCCATATTTCTATTCGTATTCTTAACATCAAAGTAATCATTATGTTTTTCCCAAGTACCAATATCTTGATTAAAGAAATTCATTTCCATATAATTAATTATTCCACTCTATGGTATAAATAAAAATCCTTTAATCTTTAGAGAATTATTTTAACTCTTGAATATAATAAATTTATTTTATTTTACAAACAGATTGATATTTTCAGAACATATTAATTATCTAAATCGTATATATAGTTGTATAATAATAAACGAGAAAAATTATTTGAACCACTGAAACATCCTAAAATTAACTCTTAATAAATGTTAAACCGTAATCACAAACATACGAAATATAGTTTTTAACCGTCATAAATAATTTTATCATACAAGAGGTTTGAATCAAATTTTAAGAAGGTTTATGTTTTATTTCAATATCGGAAATTTGATTCATCCAAAATTTAATTAGTAAACCACTCAAGCGAGAACTAATAAGAAGCTAAACATGAGATGGATAAAGAAGAAAAAACGTTATCATTATGCATAATTATAAGAACCAGAAATATATACAAATTCATAACTTTTGTTTAATTAATTTAATACGTTCAAATCCCAGTATTAGAATTAATGTATCTTATAACAAGAAATGAAAAGAATTTCCTTTTATAGAAACTACCTATTAGTAATCTACCTATTGACTGATTCTATATTGTAATTGTATATATCTAATTAATGACAGAAAAATTTAGCTATACATTAAATCAACGATTTGTCGAGGAATTGATCTATATTCTTCTCCTTTGTTCGTTAAATTATATGTCCTCTTAATATTATTATAATATAATATTCCACTCTTTAATAAAAGCGAAAGATACTCTTTTAATTGTGTATGGGATAAATATTGCGTTATATATAGTTCTTGTACTTGTCTTACCTAAACCTTGTTTTTTTAAAACCGATTCTAGAATGAATTCAATATTCTCGTCTTGACCCCTATTTTTAATACCTAGCAAATAAATGAATTGAAAAATTTATAAGATTATGCTTGAATAGTTAGATAAAAAGTAAAATGAATTTATATATAATTATAGTTAAAATGATAAAATTTTATATTTTTATTTAACTTTAAATATATTGGCATTATTTCATTGGTAAAATTTCGTTTCTTAACAGAATCAAGATTAGTATATCATAGAAATTTATTTATATGTTAAAACTTAATTGTAAGTTGATTAAATATTCACTTATTATTAAATAGTTCAATTAATAATTGAATGGTTGAACAAAAATGTTTTATTCTAATTTAGAATGTTAAATTTATGTCTAATGAGTCGAGTTCAAAAAATCCAACAAAAGAAATCATGTGGGAATCTATTGAAAAAAAGATGAATTATCAGATCATGTAAAGTTATTAAATAAAGAATTTAATACAATATGTACAAACTATTTTCGATCTTTTGCAGAAATCCAGAGAGAATGTATCGAGATAATTGAGAATAATATCAAGAATAATAAAAGGTTTCAAGATAATTGGCTTTCTAATAAAATTAATAATTCAGATATGATAGAAAATTATCTAAAGTTACTGATAGACCAATTGCAGGATTCTACAGAAATTATATCAAAAATTAGTGAGACTAATAACAAGATAACCAGTAATTCCTTAAACGTAGTAAATGATTACTTTACTAGCTATAGTAAAATATTTGTAGCAAATCATGAATTATGCAAGAAGATAACAAAAAACTGGCTTTCTTTTATACACAAAATAATATGTAAAATATTTTATTATAGATTAATTGTATGTTAATCGTAAAAAATTGATTAAATTATTTAACTATTTATTTTTAGATAGAATTAAGAAGTATTTTTTAATTACTATATTGAGTTTAAAATATATAGGAACATTTCTTAAAGTTAAGGATATTCTGAGTCAGACGAAAATTTAAACAAACCGAATTTGTTCAATTTGATAATAATAGTAATTAAATAGAGAATGTTGAATATATATAAAGGTCGGTCTTTTCGAATCTATATCTCAGTTTCCTAAATCTGGTTTCTAGAAGTGATAGATATTAACCTATTGAAAAACAGTGTTGGAGTGACAAGAAGATCTTTTAAAGTTGTCTTTAATATTTAATATATAAAAATAATTTTTAATACTTATTTTTTAAGAATAAACTTGTGATAAAGGATACTAGTCAAAATATTGACCATAGAGATTTAATATCTAAAATAAAGTTTTGTGAATAGATTTTTTGGCGGATTGATCTCGTATTGTAATAGATTAAAACCTATTGAGTCTCTAGTAAAGGGTTATAATAGTATAGATTTTAGAGAAATAAACCCTCAAGAACATCCAGATATAGTATCTAAATATGGAATTCAGGCAATACCAATAATACAGTTCTTTCATAAAATCGTGATATTGATGAAATAATAGGATATCTTACAGAACTTATTCTTCGAGAACAATTAATGGGATTATAAAAGATTCATATTTTATTTATCAGATACAGATAGCAGGCACTTATAATACCAAAAATTAAGTATTATTTATACTAAAGGAATCTGTAAGTGTCAAGATTATAAGATATATAACTTAGTTATTTCATAATTAAAAAAAATTTTTTTATAAATGTGTGATAATTTAAAATACTAGTCTAAAAGATCGACCTTCTTTTTTTCGATCATATGATAGAGTCCTAGTGAAAAGGAAACATTTTACTATTATGTTATGTAATATTATCTCTATTCTAGCATGGTATCGTTAATTGATATGACTTTAGGAATGATGTTGGGTATGGCTCTAAGCCCTATTATGATGAAATTAATTAAAAATTTTAATCAAAGAAGAAAGGTAAATAAAATATTAAAGGAATTTTCTGAAAATAAAACGAATAAAGACGAACATAATGTCTAAATTTCGATGAAAATCTCAATAAACAGAAATCTATCAACATTAGTTTTTGAAAAAAGGATAAAAAAATGAATGTTTTTTAATATTAAAGGTTAAGTTTAATTGTTAAAGAAATATCTTATAAATAGATTGAATGAATTTATATTTAATGAAGACTTTGCAGATTGCAACATTTGGATCTGATGGACAAGATACCATTGCACTGGGCATTAAAAATTTTCCTGTTCACAAATTAGTTTTACTTTGTTTTGAAGAAGATAAAAGCAAAGCAGAAGAATTTTCGAGACGAATTAAGAGTGTCCTAGGATTACCTATTTCTGTTACTCTAGTTAACAAGGATAACGTAATTAGAGATACCATGGAAAGAATAAATGAAGTTCTCGAAATAGATAAAAATGAATTTGAAGATATTTTGATGAACGTCAGCTGTGGAGATAAATTATTGGGCTGTGCTGCATTATCAACTGCATTTATTCATGGAATTAAAGCTTTTGGAATGAATTATAATCATACGATGCCCCTAATGATGCCTGTTCTAAAGTTAAGCTATAATGAGATTATATCTGAACCTAAGAAGAAAATACTTGTTGCTATTGTTGGAGCGGGGGGGTCGGTGGATAGTTTAGATCAGTTAGAAAAAATTTCTGGATTTGGGAAACCACTTTTGAGTTACCATGTACAAGGATCAAGGGACGCAAAAGGACTGGTGGAGTTGGGATTGGTTGATGTAGAAAAAGGAGATCGAAACAAGATTTCAGCTAAAATAACAACTCTTGGGAGACTATTAGTTCATAGCAACTCATTATAACTTGTTTAATATAAATATTATTTGTTTTTAGTCCACTTAAATAATTTTACATAACATGTTTCCATGACAGATTTTAATATCCACTAATGTTTTCCAAAAAACTTATTAGAAGTAATTCTCTAATGTAACTATGAAAAAAATTTTATTATTGCAATACTTATGTTCTGGGTTATCCCTTGCCTTTGTTTGCTACCTCACAATAGGAGCAATAGGTTATTTTATGACCAAAAAAGGGATATTTTCTCTCTAAGATCATAAATTTTGCAAAGATGTAGTATAGATCAAGAATATATTTAATCGTTAAATTAGTTTTTTAATAATTAAAATATTTACATATATTCTACCTCACTAAATTATAATCAATGATAGTTTATGAGGTGACTAGAATTATAAATACAAATAATGAACCTATATTTATTTTTGCTATGTTTTTTCAATCTACTATTCTCAATTTAAAGAATAATCCTAACCTAAGTTGGCTTAAAGATGTTAAAAAAAGTAGATCTTATTACAGAAAAGACGATAATAAAATAAAAGTTGATTTTTCCTTAAAAAGAGATGGTTTTAATGATACGATTTTTCGATTTTATGCATTAAATCTAAATAACTTTTGACTGATTCATTAAAATATTTTTGTCCGATCTCCATATTTTTATTGAAATATTCTGAATATCCCAATGCAATATCGTTGATTATTTTACCAGTATTTTTTGTTGTATCAGAAACTTTTTTATTTGTTTCATTATAAACATCACTAAATCGTTGTGGAACAACAAAGTCATTCCAATAGTTTTTGGAAACATTATTTGCAAGTTTGGAAAATGCTGACTCATATATCTTAAAAATATTGTTCTGCATTTCAATGTAATTGTCTGATATTGATTGTAATGTTTCGATAGTTTGATCATGGTATTTATTTGTGGTCTCGATATTTCTTTGAATAAAATCATTATTAGTTTTTTGATATTCATTAGCAGTATTATTTATATTGTCTATTGTTTCGGTAGTATTAGATTTTACATTATCTAATTGGTTTTTTTGTTGTTCTATTAATTCGGTCATTTCTTTCTTCTCTTCGGTAATTTGATCTTTACTTTCTTCTTTTTGATTTACCATAATATTGTATTCCGTAAACTTATATATTAATAAAATTAAACGTAGATACAAAAAGTAATGTTGAAATGATAGTATATAAAGTTAATTTTTCCTGCATCTTCAACTATTAAAATTATATTTAAGATTAACAATCTATATCTTAGTTGAGTTTTAACGGTCATATCATAGCCAGAGAATTCTTTTCTTCTAAAAATGCCTCTAGTTATGACAATGTTGTCAAATATACTACTTTTGGAAAGGATTCTGCATGGAAAAAACATATTATTTCTCATATTAAGGATTATCACAAATGTATACTTGATCTTGCATGTGGCACAGGAATTTGTTCAGAATTTATTAAATCAGAAAATCTAAACCTTTATGGTGCTGATATGACATTTGACTATATATTGAGGGCAAAAAATAGAATGAAATATAATTTTCTTACAAATTCTGTTGCAGAGTTCTTACCTTTTAAATCAGAGATGTTTGATATAGTAATTTCGTCATATTTAGTTAAATATACAAATATTCAATTATTAGTAGAAGAAATTTGGCGTATTACAAAAAAAAATGGATCGGTTGTCTTTCATGATTTTACCTTTCCACATAATAACTTTATGAGATTCTTATGGCAAACCTATTTTAAAATTTTAAATTGTGTAGGAAAAATAATTAAGTCATGGAAAACAGTTTTAGCAAATTTGGATCATGTAATTAAAGAAATGAAATGGACTGGGATCCTTTCAGATGCCTTAATGAATAAGGGATTCAGTTCAATTGTCATTAAATCATACACGTTTGGAACATCTGCGATAGTCTCTGCTATAAAACCATGAAGGAATCTACTCGTATTAATGAGTGGTTTGTTCCACGTTTTGGACCACTAAAATTTAGAGCATTCATTGGATTATTATTTCTACCGTATACAGGAATGTGTATCTCATTTGCAGTTATAGGATCAATCCTCCCTGGAACGATATTTTGGGATAGAACAGTAGCAATACTTGTAATATACTTTTTTGCACTAGGAATATCAGCTCATGCTGCGGATAATTTGGGTTCAAAAGTAAAAAAACCCTGGGGAAATTACTTTACCAAAAAAGAACTTAAAATAATGGTAATAGCTGGGCTTTCTATAGCATATTTAATAGGATTATATTATGCAATCGCTTATGCCTATTTACTATTATTTATTGGAATAATAGAAGGTTTTTTCTTGTTCGCTTATAACTTTGAACTTTTCAAAGGTTTCTTTCATAATAATTTTTGGTTTGCTATATCATGGGGAAGTCTACCATTATTGGCAGGATATATAATACAAACAAATACCATATCAGAGATATCAATAATAGCAGCTTCATTCGCCTTTTTAATATCTTACATTGAGATAAGAATTTCCAGAAGATACAAAGAATTAAAAAGAAATAGTCATGATAATCCTAAATCAACGAAGCTCGAATACTATCTTAAGATCATTAGTTTCACAACAATTTCATTCTGTATAGTCTTGATATTTTTAAGGATTTATATGTTATAATAAAATAAATTAAAGTAACTAATAAGGGCAATATGGAATTAGCTTTAAACATCAGCAAACCGTATCAAGTTTCAATATATGATATATCCAAATTAGAGGATATGTGTAAAATCAAATTCAATATTTTAGAAAAAATACTTCTTGTAAATAATGGTACTACCGAACAAATACTTAAAGTCTTATTAAATACATCTACTAAACTTAAAATAATTAGACAAAACGAATCGAAAAATATTCTTAGACGAGAATCTCAGATAATTACTAGTGATGGAAGTAATAATGTATTGATTCTAGCTGATTCTAAAATTTATTTAAAGAGAATACCTACAAAAGTTATTGCAGAATTAAGACTAGGTCGTGAAGGAATAGGTATGATTATATTAAAACATAAAATTGAGACTTATAAAAAAATAATAAAAATAGGATACAATTTAGAAAAAGATTCAATTTTTCGCATTTATAGAATCTCTTATAAATATAAGAATATATGTGAAATCAACGAAAAATTTGTAGGTAAGTTCGATAAGTTAACATAAACTTTATGTAAATATTAAGTCTACTTAATTTTTAGTTATTTGGTTTTTTCTAACCTAATCTCAATTCTATTTTAATTATTTGGACCAGTGATAATCAGAATATTAATTTCCCTATAGAATTTATTGTCCAAATTTAATCTAATTAAACTTGTAAAAATTTTTTGGATTTACTTATCTGTTTATAATAATTTTCGATTCTATCCTATCTGATTTAATCTATCTGTTATAAATTATTAATTGGGTAATATTTTGATTCAAATAATATAATTTTAATTTATTTATACTATACCCTTTTTTGCACAGACATCACAGTATCGCTCTATTAGTATTGCTCCCTCACCTATGTTGAAAAATGCTTCCTGTGTTGCTATATTCCCGCAAGTAACGCAATATTTGGTTTTTTTGTTTGTAGGACTAAAAGGCCTTATTAATGAAAAATCTTTTTTCAATTAGTTTCTTTCCTCTTGATGTTGTTGGAATTTTGAATTATTGGCTAATTTAGCTAAAATAATATAATTGTGAATGTCTAGCTTTTTCATTGATTATAATAGTAATCAAGTATATATGAACTTGCCTAACTTAAAATTAAAAATTTATTGAGATCTTACCAGATTTCTTTATAAATAAAATTTAGGGGGCTGATACCACTGTTAGTGACATTTAAAAAATTTTTCTTTCATATTGATGATAAAATAGAATAAAATAATAGATTTATAAAAACAAGTTTAAATTTAATTATAATGTTTTATATCTTATGAAGGTATGGGTGATTTGGAATGAAGGTGAACGTATAACAATAGATGGTATTTTTTCTACGGAAGAAAAGGCAATAGATTATATAAATAGTTTTGAAAGTAATAATAATTCTGAAAAAAATATAGAAGAATTTGAATTGGATCAACTTTTAAAAAAAGGATAAATATACTGCAAAATAGATATATAATATAAAATATATGATTATGTCTTTGTATTAAAATATGTTATCATATTCTTGGTAAGAGAGATGGGTGAAATGTTATCTCAAATTAAAATAATAACGTATGATTTTTTTACTCTTCTAATTTGAAGGTAAATTTAGAAATAAATTTAACCGGTATTTATCTAATTAAAATTTTTTTATTTGATATAAAATTTAACCGCTAACAATATTGTTATCATATTATCAATATGATCTAATTTGAAAATAGAATCATATTGAGTCTCCTTTATTCAATATATTTTTCAGAATCTTTATTATGTATATAATTACTTTTTTAAATAGATTATTCACAACTGCCTGAAAAATATGTGCATTGGTCTCAACACCTAATCAATGGTTGATGTTATAGATTCATCAATTGAATATAGTTTCTTTATATTAGTCTATGGATACCTTTGAGTTTGACTTAGTTATTTAAAAAAGATTAAATAAAAATCTAGAAATAAAAATATACATCCTAAATCAAATTATTGACAATAAAATTAAGAGTTAAATATTTTTTGATCCTAAATATAGACCTTAAAAATGCTACAATATATTAATTGAAATGTTTTCGTGTTAATATTGATAAATATAATTTTATTATTCAATTAGATAATTAAATGAGTCTCGGTTTCATTACATTTTTTTATTTGGACATTAGATCTTATAAGATTGGTTGGATCTAAGATTCTTTAGAAGAAGTATGAGGATATCTAATAAATGTTATAGAACATTCCATCTAACAGTGGTTCTGCATTTTTTATTGATCTCTTATTGATACGATCTTAATTATTGGTTTATTAAAAAAGTAAGGTAAGTGTAAATATAAAAATTCTGAGATAACTATAGAAATTCTAAAACTAGTATAGAAGAATAATACATTAATAGTATAGTTTCTTTATTAAGATGCAAAGATTTATCTTTCTTGAAATTTGAAACATCAGAACAACATTATAAGAATTCTATTAAAGAAATTATTAGATGAAGGTAATTAGATTCTAATTCTAAAAATTAAATCTGATTTTTATAAATTAAAGCTTATTGTTAAGGAATATAGGTACTTTATCGTAAAATACTTACAATGATTTATATGACAATATTATGAGGATTTCTAATACATGTTATCATTAAAGTTTAAGACTATCAATCCCGCTACTGAAGAGATTCTAAATGAATATGAGAATATGACTTATGAAGAAATTTCTAATATTATATTTAATGCTAAAAGATCATTTCCTAGTTGGAAGGACAATTACAAAAAACGTGCAGATTATATGTATGCATTTGCAAATGAGTTTAGGAAGAATAAGGATACTCTAGCGCGAGTTGCATCTCAGGAAATGGGAAAGCCAGTGCGAGAGGCAAAGACAGAGATAGAAAAATGTGCTTGGACTATGGAATATTTTGCAGATAATGGACAGGTCTTTATGACTGATGAAATTATCAATACTGATGCTAGAAAGAGTTTCATCACTTTTGAACCTCTTGGTGTTATTGCTAGTATCATGCCTTGGAATTTTCCCTATTGGCAAGCGTTAAGATTTGCAGCTCCATCTTTAATAGCAGGAAATACTATAGTCTTAAAACCAGCCAGTGCTACTATGCAATGTGGTTTAGAAATTGAAAAAATATTTCAAAAAATAGGATTGCCAACTGGCGTATTCAGAACAGTAGTAGGAAATTCTAGCATTTCCGAATATTTAATAGATTCAAAAAAAGTTGATGCTGTAACCTTTACAGGAAGTGTACCTGTTGGCTCAAAAGTCGCTCAGAGAGCAACACATCAATTAAAGAAAACTGTATTGGAGCTTGGAGGAAGTGATCCATTTATAGTATGTGATGATGCCGATATAGAGAAAGCATCAGCAGGGGCTGTAAAGGGACGATTTATTAATTGTGGTCAAAGTTGTATAGCAAGTAAACGATTTTTCGTCGTAAAACAAGTAGCAGAAAAATTTATTGAAGAATTTGTTGAAAATACTCGAAAGCTTAAGATCGGAGACCCATTAGAGGAAAGTACAGATATTGGCCCCATGGTCAACCTTCAAAGCCTTGAATTCATAGACAAAGTGATTCATGATTCTATAAGAGAAGGAGCGGAACTTTTATTGGGTGGAGAAAGAATGGAAAGAAAAGGTTATTTTTATAAACCAACAATCCTAAAAAATGTAGCCCCTAATATGCCTGTAGCAGAAGAAGAAACCTTTGGACCAGTAGCTCCAATAACGATTGTGGATAATGAATTAGAAGCAATCAAATTTGCAAACCAATCGGAATTTGGCCTTGGATGTAGTATCTGGACACAAGACCTGGACAAAGCAGAAAGACTTTCTAGACTAGTTGAATCAGGAATAGTGACGGTTAATAATGTTGTGGTATCAGATCCTAGAGTTCCTTTTGGAGGAATTAAAAATAGTGGTTTTGGTAGGGAACTTTCAAAATATGGAATACTTGAATTTGTTAATATTAAGTCAATAAGATTTTATGATCAATTAATAAGAAATCATCACGTTGAATAATATTTGAACAATTAGTATACGCAATAACTAAACAAAAACTTATGTTTTTATTTGGAAGTTGGTATTTTTTAATTATTTCTAAACATTATAAATTGGAAGATAACATTAATCATTAATTCATAAAGATTCCTAAATTAGATAAACTTCAACGGATTTCATTGTTTTCCTTCATGAAAATTTTTATTCTATGACGTACGTGTATAATTATGAGTATTGGTAAAGCTTATGATAGAAATTATGAAAACCATAGTAAACAACTGAATAGTGATAATGAACATGATGATGATTATAATGGTTATAATGAAAATGAATTTATTCAAATAAGGTATACTGATGTAATTGGTAAATTTTTAGCTAAATACTTTCAAACCAATAGAGATTGTATTTATGAGATTCTCAGAACTGGGGTAAGCCTTGATGGCTCCTCTGTAAAAGGCTTTGCAACTATAGACGAGTCCGATATGCTTTTGCTTCCTGATAGATCAACAGAAAGAAAGATTACTCTTTCTAATAATAACATAACATCAGTCATAGCGGATGTTTATAAAGGATTTAACAAGGGACGATCTGTTAGAGATCCTAGATATGTTTCTCAGAATATGGAAGATTATTTGTCGATGAATCAGATTACATGTCAAGTTGGTGCAGAAGTTGAATGCTTCATTTTTGACAATATCCTATTTTCCAACGGTACTAAAGGAACAGAATTAATTAAAGAAAATTCAAACGAATCATTCGATTTTTCTAGCAGTATCTCAAATGTACGTGTTTTGTCTACAGAAGAAATAGGAACTGGTAAATATCCCATTCGTCCAAAATCTGGGTATGACACTACCCCTTTTCAGGACTCTTTAATTGAAATAAGATTTGAAATTGCCAGAAAGTTAAATAAATATTACTCTATTCACGTAACAAATCTTAACCATGAAGTGGCAAGCAACGGACAAATTGAGATAAACTTTATTCATGATACCTTAACAAAAACCTCTGATAACGTTCAATTATACAAAGATGTTGTAAGGAATGTAGCGAAAGATTATAATAAGATTGCAAATTTCATGCCCAAACCCATATTTGATGAATATCAGCCTACAAAAGGAGATAATGGTTCAGGAATGCATGTTAGCCTGAGCCTTTGGAAAAAATCTGGTTCAAATAAAGGACATTCCAATATTTTTTATGACCAAGATGATGAATATGCAGAATTGAGCCAAACAGGTCGCTATTTCGTTGGTGGTATTCTTGAACATGCTTCTTCTCTTTCAGCAATTGTTTCACCAACAGTTAACTCTTATTATCGAATAATACCAGGATTTGAAGCTCCTGTTTATATTGCTTGGGCGAGAGGAAATAGATCTGCAGTAGTAAGAATTCCTATCAATGATAAGGGAAACGATACTTCAAAAAGAATTGAATTCAGATCCCCAGACCCTTCTGCAAATCCTTATCTAGCTTTTTCAGCAATTGTAGCAGCTGGAATTGATGGAATAAAGAACAAAACTGAACCAAACAATCCGATTAATGAGGATATATATAAGATGTCAGATCATAAAAGAAATAGTCTCGGGATAAAAACACTCCCATCTTCACTAAACGAAGCATTACTTTCCTTGAAAGATGATTCAAAATATTTAGAGATATGTTTCAACAAGGAACTAATATCAACATACATCGAGCTAAAATTTAAGGAAATAGCAGAAGTTGGAAGTGACAAATCAAAATCTAGACAATTTTTGTATTATTATGATGTTTGATATCTTTTTTATTAGTCTCTGGATATCTTCATTATTAAAATAGTTGAATTGAATGTTATTTTTTATTTCGGTATAAGCCGTATGATAGCAGTATATTTTACTTGATGTTAAGATAGTTTACCATAATATTATTAATAATTTTTAAAAAAAGTAAATAATATATACTATATATTTATATGGGACTTATTTTTAGTTATTAAAAACAATATTAATGAAATAGTGAAAAATATATAGCATATTTTATAATGGATAAGAGGGTAAAGATAATAATATACTAGTTACAAGGGACATATTTTCGATAATTCATTTTTAGATATTACATCGACCTTTATTTGATGTATAATGGGATTTTGAGTAATTTTAGAATTATGTATTTAAAATGCTAGGGATTGGTTAAATTAATCTTTTCCTATTGCATTTTTAGACTACAATAATTTTAAATATAATTATAAGATTCTGAAGCCTAGTTACCTATAGAAAAGTCTATTACGTATAATGACAAGTTGTATAAGTTTAAAAATTTCATCAAAAGAAGAAAATTAATATTTTTTCATATTAATGATATACTATTCCATGCACTTTCATTTATCTAGGGGATCTCAGATAAAAAATTTAAAATTTATTCTCATTTTGTCCATATCTTTTATTTTTGTTGAGGTTATAGGTGGATTGTTATTAAATAGCCTTGTCCTGATTGCTGATGCAGGACATATGTTTGTTGATATATGGGGATTGTTCCTAGCTTGGTTTGCCATAAAATTTTCACAAAAGCCCGCCACTCCACAAAAAACCTACGGATTCTATCGTATAGAGATCCTTGCAGCTTTGCTAAATGGTATAATAGTTACACTAGTAGTTTCATACATCATCTATGAAGGGTATCTTGACTTGATCTCTTCAGGAAAAATACTTAACCCTATACCGATCATTCTCATTGGAATAGTAGGTTTGGTAATAAATCTAATTGGTATATCATTATTGAGGCCTGATGCCAAAACTAATCTAAATATTGAAGGGGCATATCTTGAAGTAATAAAAGATGCAATTGGTTCGCTAGCAATAATCATAACTGGTACGGTATTGTATTTTACCGATTTTTACTTAATTGACCCTCTCATTAGTATTTTTTTAGTATTGTTTATCATTCCTCGTATATGGTTACTTTTAAAAAAATCGGTTCATATATTGATGGAAGGGGTTCCCCCAAATATATCATACGAAGAAGTTAAAAAATCTATCTTAGAAATAAAAGGTGTAACTGGAATTTTTGATTTGCATATTTGGACAATATCATCCAATCAAGATGCGTTAACAGCTCATGTAGTAATCAGTGATAGGACTAAATCTGAGTTAGTATTGAGAGAGATAATGTCGATATTGGAAAAGAAA
This sequence comes from Nitrososphaeraceae archaeon, assembly GCA_042138015.1. Classification (GTDB taxonomy): domain Archaea; phylum Thermoproteota; class Nitrososphaeria; order Nitrososphaerales; family Nitrososphaeraceae; genus TH1177. The sequence continues at coordinate 20,564 of JBHIVA010000032.1, forward strand.
TTCAACATTTCGCATAGTACTATACAGATAGAAACTTACCACCCAGGAGATTAACATAGGTATTTTTCAAATGGAGTTGTTAACTAAATTAATGCTTCATCATTTAGTCAAAAAATTAACAATTAGTTCTCTAAAGCAATAAAAAATTATTTTTATAAGATACTATGATGCATATGAAATTAATAAAGTTTTTAAGATGTAAACGGTATCTAATTATCATTTTTAATTTCTAATTTTTTATGAATTTTCATGAAATGAAATTATTCAAAATCAAAGGTGTAGTAAGATGTATTTCGGATTTAGAGATTTTTTCTAGCATTATGAATCATTTTTTCACATTTATTTTATTATTATGAAATTATAGCAAAGATACTAATTTGATAATCGCAAATCATCAATAATATTGGTTCTTGTGATCCTGTTTTCAGATGTAACGACTGTATAACAGCTATTTCGTTTATTATATTTTTAGACGTCTTTATAAAATTTAAAAGATATTATAAGTTTTAGTATTACCATGATGTATTTTCATTAGTAACTATTACCATAATTAAATAAGATAGTTATAGACAAATTATTTTAATTTCTATAATATTTACTTCGTTTGGATAAGTTAGAATTGAATTAAAATAAAATAAAATGAGATGAAATGTAACATCTTTTACAATTATAATAGTATTTAATTTATATCATTTCTGTGATACGAAAATAAAAATATTTTCTCGAAATATTGAGTACAATTTATAAGTTTACATAATTAATTTGACTTCAATAGTATTTGAAGAGATAATTCTATTACAATATGTTCTTGAGAAATACATATTTGAGATTTTTATTAAATATTGAGACTTTAACATTCAATGATTTCAATAAATTTAAATGATTTTCTACAAGTATTTAAATAAAAATAAAAAATATCAGTAAAAATGCATCGCTTAAATAGCGTGATTAAATAATTAAATTAATAATGAGCGAAAATAGTAACGTTAAAAAAAATGTAAGTCTTAAAGTAGCAGAAGCAGAACAGAGAGATGTAGGAAGGAAAATTGCACGAATAGATCCTGAACTAGCTTCGGAATTACAACTATCCTCTGGAGATGTTATTGAAATTTCTTCTATCCTTAAAAAAATTACGGTATTAAACTGGCCTGCAAGAGAAGTTGATAGGGGAAAAGGATTAATCAGGATCGACGGATATATTCGAAGTAGACTTGAAGTTGGAATAAACGATATTGTTGATATTAAAAAAGTCGAATCTAAGGATGCCCAAAGTATAACTTTGGCACCAACCGAGCCTTTGAGAATAGTTGGAGCTGAAGGATATCTAGGAGAATATTTGCTGGGTAATCTTGTAACAACAGGAGACGTTATTCCTCTAATTATTATGAGCCAGAGAGTGGATTTAGTTGTCATTTCTACAAAACCGAATGGGCCAGTTTTGATTAATGAATCTACAGAAATAATAATTTCTGAAGAAAGTGCCAAGGCTGTTCAGATCGCGAAGGAGGGATCAGCTCCATCAATCACATATGAGGATATCGGTGGGATCAAAAATCAAGTGTCCCGAGTACGCGAAATGATAGAACTTCCTCTAAGACATCCTGAATTGTTTAGAAGACTTGGTGTTGAAGCTCCTAAAGGGGTATTGTTACATGGTCCTCCCGGAACTGGGAAGACTTTACTTGCCAAGGCTATTGCAAATGAAACTAATGCTAGTTATTATACAATTGGGGGTCCGGAGATTATGAGTAAATATTACGGAGAGTCTGAAGAAAAATTGAGAAATGTCTTTAAGCAGGCAGAAGAAAATGCACCATCTGTAATTTTCATAGACGAAATTGATTCTATTGCACCCAACAGGGAGGAAGTCAGTGGAGAAGTTGAAAGAAGGATTGTAGCACAGCTCTTATCTTTGATGGATGGAATGTCTGCGAGAGGTAAAGTAGTAGTAATAGGAGCAACTAATAGATTAAACGCAATTGATCCAGCATTAAGGCGTCCTGGAAGGTTCGACAGAGAAATAGAGATAGGAGTTCCTGATAAAGAAGGAAGATATGAAATACTTCAGATCCATACTCGTGGAATGCCACTATCAAAGGATGTTGATCTTGAAAAAATTGCTAACATTTCTCACGGGTTTGTTGGCGCTGATCTTCATGCATTAGCAAAGGAAGCCGCAATGCGTTCATTGAGAAAAGTGCTTCCTGAAATTGATTTAGCTACTGAAAGTATCCCATCTGAAACTCTAAAGAAAATAGTTGTAACAATGCAAGATTTTCTAGATGTGATCAAAGAGATGGAACCATCAGCATTGAGAGAAGTATTTGTAGAAGTACCAGATGTTAAATGGAGTGATATAGGAGGTCTATATACAATTAAACAGGAGTTACAAGAAGCAGTAGAATGGCCTCTTAAGTACCAAGAACTCTTCAATCATACAGATGCTACACCCCCAAAAGGTGTTCTTTTATATGGTCCGCCAGGTACAGGAAAAACTCTTATAGCAAAAGCTGCAGCTAACGAAAGTGAAGCTAACTTTATTAGCATAAAAGGACCTGAACTTCTTTCTAAATGGGTTGGTGAGTCAGAAAAAGGAGTAAGGGAAATATTTCGAAAAGCTAGACAAGCAGCACCGTGTTTAATTTTCTTTGATGAAATAGATGCAATAACACCTGTAAGAGGCGCTACTGGAAGTGATTCTCATGTAACGGAACGAGTAATTAGTCAATTATTGACCGAACTTGATGGTTTAGAGATTCTTACTAATGTTGTGGTTATAGCATCTACCAATAGACCAGATATAATAGATCCGGCTTTGCTTAGACCTGGAAGATTTGATAGATTATTATATGTTTCTCCTCCTGACGATGAATCTAGGAAGCATATATTTACAATTCACACACAGAAAAAACCTCTTTCCGATGATGTAAAAATAGATGTATTGGTAGAGAAAACTAAAGGATACACTGGAGCAGACATAGCTGCATTAGCTTCTGCAGCAGTAATGTTATCATTAAGAGAGCATATAACAAAATATAAAGATCCTAAAGAAGCTGAGTCAAAAAAAGATGAACTAAAAATAACAATGAAACATTTTGAAGAAGCAATGAAAAAGATTAGGCCGTTATCAAATCAAGAAATTAATATGTATGAAAAAGTTGCAGAAAGATTTGGGAAGCCAAATATTAATAGTCAAGGATATGGAAACATAATTACTTAAGCATATATTTATATCTAATTTTTTTAATCTATACTTTTTGAATAACTAACAAGAAGGCTTTTATTGGAAAGAGTAATTTTAAGCGATCTAAAGATTATTAATAAAAAATAAATTGAATGTAAGTGGGGAAAAATACGAAAGAGAAGACTCAACAAGGGAAATTTTGATCTTATTTTTTGTGATGTAATTTAATAGAGATAACCAATTAATGTTTCTAGTTTTTTTGGAATATTATTTCAGAATGTTAACATTTGACTAGAATTAAAATGTATCCTTTTTTAAAACTTGAGATCTCAATCAACTAAAAGTAATTCTTTTATAAGTATACCTGCATAGATAAATATGGAAAAAATCTGGATTTTAACAGTCCCAGTAATAGCAATACTTTTTTCCACAATATCTATATCTAATATATATTCCGAAGATCCTGAAAGCCTTTCACAGATGTCGATTGATGAAGCTCAAAATGGTACTTCCGTAGAGACTAGCACTAATGATACATTTGCTCCTTCCGAGACCCCTGAAAGCCTTTCACAGATGTCGAT
>JBHIVA010000033.1:0-22453 GCA_042138015.1 Nitrososphaeraceae archaeon
AATTATTGTTAGTTCAAGTAATTGAAGAAAAGCCATCACCAGGATCGGTGACTGAATCATATTTTTTGTACGAACTATCTGAAGAATATGATTGAGAAATACTGTACAAAATAATAAATCCAGATACTACACTTCTTTATATCATACCTAATTCAAGTCTGATGTATTATAACCTTTTAAATTCCACTGTATTACCTATTGCATTTGTTTTTAGATGGATCGCTTCTATCGCCCTTTTGCGTTCTCTTTATCAAAGGGTAGGTAAACTCTCACTTTTCTCTGGATAATTTTATCTTTATTATTAATATTTTACTTGATTGGTAAGACTCCAGGTTTTTTTCAGGTGAAAATTAGCAGGAGTTGATGAAGGGTACCGCTATTTTTTTTAGACTTTTATTTAGAATTGGTACAATAGGAGGAAATATTCTCTTTAGTCTTAGATTTTTTATATTTGTAAAAAAAATAGGCCCGTCTAAATTAAAAGATTATCTCATCATGGTAGCTATCGGCGATACTATGATTGGTATTTCACTTTCGACTTCAGTTATAGAACCAACATATGGAGTTACTGCTCATTCTTTTGTACTATTGTCTTCATACTTGTTTAGTATTGAATTTTATCTTTCTGCTATATCAATATCTCAAGATATCTCTTTAAAAAAATCAATCAAAGGATCTATGCATGATTTAGTTGGAAGTATTGGATCTGTAGAGATGGAACAAGAAATAGAGAAAAAAGTAACAGATATCATACACGTACATCAAAAGGAAATGGAAAACAGGTTGGAGATTTTTCATCTGAGGTTACAGAAACTAATATAAAAGATTATGTAAAATTGGTAATGCAAGAGAGAGATAAAACGAGTGATCGTTTGGATAGGAAACGATCTAATAAAAAAAAGAGTGGAATTCTAACCCATTTCTTGCATTCACGGGTTTATACTGTTCATAATAAAAGAAAAGAGATACAACTAGTGTTAAAGAAGTATAGATATTTAATCAATCTTCAAAGAATGGTCTGTGTTGAACATCAAAACCTGGAGAGTTATTTGCAAATTGCTTGATTGTGATCATTTTACATATTTTGTCCTGCAGCTCTGAATGTTCTATGAATTTCTTTCTACAAATAGGACATTTAGTTTCTTTCCCTATTTTCATAATTTTCATAATATTTTTGTATAAAATTTATGTTAATAGAAGTAAATTAATGTTATGGAATATTTTTTAGACATTTCTTCTATTTTTTGTTATTATGGTGTATCATAAGAGATAAAAAATTAGAAATATTCGAAGAAATTGAACCAAATTTATCCTTTTTAAATGTTCCCTGATTAGAACGACAAGTAGTTGATTTGCTGCTATCCCTATCAAGCCTCTCAAGTATCTATATAGATATTTTTTGATGCATGAATGAGAAATTGTCCCCGAAAGTTGGTATTCCATTTTCTTAACTCTGTCTTCTCACCATGAGCTAACAAGTATGCAAAAGGTTGTTTTAATGATAAAGCCTTTCATGGGTTAGATACAGAGTTGAAAAAACAAGTATTTATGTTATCTTTTTGTTTCATAGAATTTTATTTACTCAGTTCATAACATTATAAATAATTATCCAAATTTTAACTTAAATGTATCTTTACATTAGTCTATATTTGAAATTATGATTTATTATTTTCTGTAGAAATGATCTAGCAGTATCTTGGATTTGTATATAGATTTATTAGAATTTTTCATATTTGTATCTTCTATTTAGAAGCTATTATTTTATTATAGATTTGTTATTAATATATCTAAGCTTAAACTAAAGATACTCTTTTAACACAATTTTTTACCTTTTCAAAACCCATTCCAGTATATCTATAAGTAGGTCATACTCTTTTGCCTCTTCACATTTATCCAAAGGTATATGACAGTACTTGGAATGCTGGAACCTAAGTTTTTCTAGTTCCTCAATTTTGTTTCGAATTTCTTGTTCACTTTTCAATAATAATCATCCAATCCATGTATCTACCCATTGTTTGCAATAGCCATTCCAAGAACACATTCTTTTTTTCAATATATAGAACTTGTGATTTTGGCTCAAAACCTTTTGTTATATTATCATTATCATTATCATTAGAATATTCTAGGTCAAATATATGACCCACCTCAGGTTTTAAGATGATAAATTTTTCAACATCTAACATTATTTGTTATTAATCATAACACAATTTATATCTAATAAATTTAAAGATAAAAAATAGTAAATTGTCAAGGTTAACTAAAATCTTATCTACTACGATTACTTATTGCTACTACCTAACTCCAAAAAAAATTAATTAAAATTGAACTTTTAAAATTAAAACCATAAAAATATCTCTACAAATTATCTTTTCTTGTTTCTTAATAATTTATAGATGAATTGATATAGTCTTCAAATCAAATTTTTAATTTAGAAAATATATTACCTTATATACATTCTATTCGAGATGGAGCTTCTATCAAATTCTAACAATCTTTATGTGAGACTTGTGATTAACTTTAAGAAATCTTGGCAATAGAATGGGATATTTTGATAATTAAAATGTTATTACTTGCCGGAATAATTTGGTTTGCTGTATATATAGAACACTGGGCATATAAAAGAAGTCAACAGAAAGAAGATAAAAAGACTAGGAAGAATATTCTTATATTTATTAAAGATGATCTTGAACATAGATTAGATTTTAGAGGAATCGTTACAGTACAAAGATTATAAACCATTTTTTACAGATATGTGGGAAGCTATAATTCTCTCTGGCAAACAGTCTCTTCTTTCTTTTGAATTATTTCAAAGTGTTCAACTAACGTATTCGTGGATGAAATATTACAATAGCGAATTGGAATCTAATAAAAATAATTCTCAGGAAATGGGTATTGATAGAACTATTAGGAGATGTAAAAAAATTGGTTAATAAATCTCGAACAAATTGAAAAAGAAAGTAATAAAGTTAAATAAGCTAAATTAGAACAATTCAAAAGATATACAATATTTTTGTTTAGTTTTAGCAGTAATTAACCAACATGAGATTTCTATAACATCTATCATGAAATGGTATCGAAAATGGTCATTAGACTATAGAATATGATTTGTTTGTTATGTCTTTGAATTTATTAATTTATATAACTGAAATAACACTATAGTTGTAAAAAAATTAGAATTATTTTATTTAATTATATATCAATATTTTCACATATCAATCCTTTCTCACGTCAAAAGACACTACAATGAGAAAATAAATAATTAGAGGATATATAAAATACATTTATTATTTCTCAAATTACCATTTTGACTATTGTAGTATCCAAGTAGTCAGAAAGAAAGGTTAATTACTTTGAAACAAATGATCATCTTTTAGAAAATGAAACTGCTATTAAGACATAAGATAGCTTGGTATGAGATATCAATTCATTTAATCTCTCCATTAATCTAGATATATTAAAATATTTTTGTTAAAGCGAGTAGAATGACGCTTTTACAGTTATACCGGATTGACTTTCCAAGTATCATCAACCCAAATGCCAACAACTTTGACACCTAGATTCCATGAAGAGATAACTTCAATTGCTTTTTTAATTTGAGTTTTGTGTTCTTCATTAGATACAGGGTTTCCGGCACAATCATAATGACCAGACACTACAATCAATTCTGATTCATGTTTATTGATTGATATTCCTACTTTGGTTTTAATTGATTCCAGATCAGCATTGTCTGCAACTTGTTTATCAATTCCTGGTTCTGTGATGGTATCGACATAGTCTACGAAAAAATTTTCTTTAATCCAATTAGTTAAGGGAATCTGAATTCTCCCATCCATACATGAGACAGATGTTGCAAATTTTCCTTTAGCCATAACTTTATAGAATCATTCTAGTTTAAAATAATTTTCGATACATAAGACATTATGAGGTATGATTATATACCATAGTTAGAACTTGCATTAATGCATAACATATTGGAGGTCCAACAAGAGTAAATCCACTTTTTGAGATCCTTGCTTAACTTTTCAGAAATTTCCGCTGATGCGTACAATTCAGAGTTTTTTGAATTTATGGATCATTTTGAGTAAAAAAGGAATATGATGTTTCTAGTGAATAATTATCTTCATAACTGAAGTAATGATTTTGTTAATCTGTTATAGAGTAGATTTCAAGAAAGACTTGTTCGAAATCCTAGATTACATGATAGAATCTCGGCGTGAGACAATTAATAAAATACAAGCAAATTGTTTCAATGTAACTATGAAGGAGATTACATTTTAACTACTTTACCAGTCAGGATACCTGGGATGGGTATTAAGGGGAGAACCTGATTATTCATTAGAAGTTAATGGTAAATGTATTGTAATATTGGATACAAAAAAGTGGACAGAAAGAAAGGACGATGTAGTACATAAAATGTTAGGATATTTTAATAACCTGGATGGATGTGATAATAAACAATTTGTAAGAATAATCTTTATATTTTTCATTTTTATTTTTACTTCAATGGAACAGGAATTAAAAAATTCTATTGACGAAAACAAAATACATAACTTTATGAATAAAGCGGTACAGGATATAGCTTCAAGCTCCACAGCTATGCTAGTAATTCTTGGAGAAAGACTTGGGTTATATAAAGCGATGGCTGAAGAAAACAAATACATAACTTTTCAAGAACTTGCTAAGAAAACAGGAACTAATGAAAGATTGATTAAAGAATGGTTAGGAAATCAAGTAGCGAGTGGATATATACAATATGATCCTTCAACTGAAAAATATTTTTTACCTCCCGAACATGCTCTCGCATTATCTAATCCTGAAAGTCCTATATACATTCAAGGTGCATTTAAAGCAATAAAATCATATTTTAAAGATGAGGAAGAATTTATAAAAATGTTCAAAAATGAAAGAACTTTCACATGGATGGACCATCATCATTGTATGGCAGATGGATTCGCAGAATTCTTTAAAGCGGGATACATTGGAAATTTATTAGATTTATGGATTCCTTCATTAGAGAATGGAAAAATTCAACAAAAATTGAAGGAAGGAATTAAGGTAGCAGATGTAGGATGTGGTTATGGAATAAGTACTGTATTAATGGCTAAGGCTTTCCCAAAGTCCGATTTTATAGGATTTGATTTTGATAAAGATTCAATTGAAAAAGCAAATAATCTATCCAAACAAGAGAATTTAAAGAATGTGAAATTTGAGACAACATCAGCATCAGATTTCCCAGGAAACAATTATGATTTTATAACATTCTTTGACTGTCTTCATGACATGGGAGACCCAGAAGGAGCATTGACGCATGTATTTGATACAATCAATAAAGAGGAAGGGATTTGTATGATAGTTGAACCTTATGCAAAAAGTAAACTTGAGGATAATATCAATCCAATATCTAAGACATTTTATGCTGCATCTACGTTAATATGTGTTCCAAATTCTTTGGCTTTTAATGGTCCAGCATTAGGAGCACAGGCAGGCGAAGAAAAAATTATGAATATTGTAAAAAAGAGCGGCTTTTCACAATTTAAAAGGGCTACTGAAACACCTTTGAATATTGTATATGAAATTAAACCATAAAATATCTTTAGATGAGTATATCTATTATTACGGCTTTTTGCGTAATTCAATAGAAAGACTCAACACTTTTTTTAACTACAAAATTTTTTCTGTTCTATATGCTTTTATTTATTCAATTAATATAATTCATTAATATTTTTTAAAATTGTAAATCTAAATAGATATCTTTACTAAAACTTTCTGAATTCATAATGGAATTTTTCTGTATAATAGATATTGTACTTCTTGTCTTTAGATTTGAATTTCAATAAAAAGTTTAATATTTAAAATTTATAATTATAGACAGGTAATCTATTTGACCAAAAACGAAGATTTGGAAGAAAAGAAGGTATTAGGTTCAGGTGGTTATGCTTTTGTCAATTTAACAGAAGAGGAAGAATTAAAATTCAATCTAGGAGTACCTCAATTATTCTTCGCAAATATAGGAAGACTAGATGATAAGAGATTTTTAAGATATTATTGTAATAAATGTGCAAAAGAATATTCAGGTTCTCCTCAAATAGAATATGATAATCCAAATGAAGAAGTAGGTGAGGGAGTTGTGTTAGTAGAAAAAGGGGAATACAAATGTAAGCTCTGTAATAATTTAATAGCCCAATATCGCAAATTCAAGGAATAGGTATAGTGATAGCTAGTTCCTTTTAGCTATTTAGCTATTTAGAATCTAATAAATATTATAATAATTATGAAACAAATCCTAATTGGCTGTTCTGGTTGGAGTTATTCTGATACACCAGAGAAAGGAGGATGGACAAAAGTATTTTATCCTAACAGTAAAACAAAACGTCTTTCCTATTATTCTAGATTCTTCAATACAGTAGAAATGGATTCTACATTTTATGAAAAATTTTACAGATACATGACCCAACAAACTTTTGTAGGAATGGATAAGGCAACTCCAGATAATTTTGAATTCTCTATAAAAGTTCCTGAAACAATAACACATTTAAAAAGATTGGATGTAGAAAAAGGAGCAATATCCTCTCTTGATGAATTTCTTGAAAAGATTTCACCTCTCAAGTTAGCAAATAAACTTGGTGCTATTCTCATACAATTACCTCCTAGTTTCACTGTAAGTGATTTTAAAAATACTGAGCAATTTCTTGATAGACTACCATCAGGTTATCAATATGCATTGGAGTTTAGACATATATCCTGGAATACGGAAGGCCCATGGGATATGTTAAAACATTATGATATTGCAGCTGTTATGACAGATTCGCCATCTTCAGATAATCTCCAATTTCTATCAGAGGTTATAGTAACTTCAAAAAATCATTCGTTTATAAGATTTCATGGAAGAAATGCAAAACATAGATACAATTACCTTTATTCTAAAGAAGAGTTGAAACCATGGGTTGAAAAGGTAAGCGAAATAAAATCATCAATAACAAACAATCCCAAAAGACTGAGAATTTATTTTAATAATCATTATGGTGGTAAAGCAGTTATCAACGCATTAGAATTCAAAGATATGTTAGGAATGCCGCTATCAGATGAAGAGGAAAAATCATTAGAATTCACCAAGAGATACTATTCAACAACTACGTTGGATAGTATAATATAATTAAAAAGTGATTGAATCCTATTAATTTAGAAGATCGTGATCAAAATTATTAAGGGTCAAACATAGGACCAGTATCTCCAAATGATGGCACATTGAACGCACATCTCGCAACCAGATTGCCGAAATCCCAGTTCTTAAGCGAGTTGAACCCATTCTTAATGCTGGGTCATGGTGGGTACCGATCCATGTGTATAAGTCTCGATCGGTACCACCAGTCTAATGCTCAGCCGGTTCGAACGGAAAATAGAATTGTAACCCAGATTGATGGTATGGAATTCCGACTTTTCGACAAGTTTGAGTATACTAATACTATATATGGTTTACATTTAACAATTAACGACTAATTTTTAATTAATTGGTTGCGATGTGTATTCCAAAGTACAATCAATAACTGAATGAAGTTACCATTTTTCCAGTACAACTTTTCCTTTGGCTTGACCAGTTTCGATAAGCGTATGAGCCTTGCGTATGTTGACAGCGTTTATTGGAGTAAACACTTTGTTAAGCGTTGTACGAATTCGTCCTGCATCTATCTCATGTGCAACCCATTTTAGCAATTTGTGTTGCTCTATCAGATCTGGTGTTTGAAACATTGAACGTGTAAACATAAATTCCCAAGCAAAGGTTGCGGATTTTGTCTTCATGGTTTCTTGATTGAGTGGTTTGTTGTTTTCCACAATCGAGACAATAGATCCTTGAGGGCATACAAGATCGGTTGCAGTATTCCAATGACCATCCGTGTCATTGAATATGGCAATATAATCCACAAAATCTAGTCCGATAGAATCAATTTGTTGACGGAGAGTCTTATGGTGATTGATAACATGGTCAGCACCAAGATCTTTTACCCATGCAATAGTTTCAGGTCTAGAAGCAGTTGCAATGACTTTGAGATTTGCTGTCTTGGCAAGCTGGATTCCAATAGACCCCACACCACCGGCACCTCCAATTATCAGAAGAGTCTTTCTGGAATTACTATTATCACTATCATCTCGAGCTATGTGAAGACGCTCAAATAGTGCTTCATAGGCTGTGATGGTTGTAAGCGGCAATGCTGCGGCTTGAGCAAATGACAGCGATGTTGGTTTGCATCCAACAATACGCTCATCAACTAATTGATATTCTGCATAAGCACCAGACCTTGTAATGTCTCCCGCATAGTAAACCTCATCTCCAACTTTGAAGAGTGTAACCTCATCTCCTATTGCCTCAACTATGCCACTTGCATCCCATCCTAAAATACGTGGAGTCTTTTCCACTGTATCCTTTGGTGCTCTGACTTTTACATCTACAGGATTAATGGAAATTGCTTTTATGGAGACAAGAATGTCATGACCAGTTGGAATAGGTTTGGATACTTCAACATCGACAAGGGACTCTGGATTCTCAATTGGAAGGTAGCGGATCAATCCAATTGCCTTCATGATTTATTTTCATCATTTATTGTATATATATAATTCCAAATATAGAATGATCATCTCTGGTCCAGATATCAGAAGGCTTGTACTATGATATCTCTTTTTTCTTTAGTTGTTTTATATCTTTCATACAGATAGGTGTTTTTCTCTTTTTATGATCTGGTTCATCTGGATTATGTAACCATCTAAAGAACTTGCTCAAAATAGCCTGTCTTGTATTATTTGTATTGATCCATTTATGAGCTAGATCCTCTTCTGATTTTTTTAAGGAGCCCAAGTATTTTATTATGTCATCTTTTGTTATCTTGTCAACTTACATTCACGGATTTATACTGTTCATAATAAAAGAAAAAAGATACAACTAGTGTTAAAGAAGTATAGATATTTAATCAATCTTCAAAGAAAGGTCTATGTTGAACATAAAAACTGGGGAAGAAATTTGTGAAGCAAATTCTTTGGTTAGATGAGATAGCATTATATTCAAATCGATTTGTTTTTTAGTAACCTTCAACGTATTATTTACCAAATCTATGAAACATACACCAACATTTTTTTGAATTCTGAATAAATCTAAAATCTTTAGAAGATAAGGATATCATTTTTTCAATTTTGGTTCTCTATGGACTGCTTAAATCAAATTATTACTGTATATGTGCAGTTCATACACAGCCTCTTGTATCCGATAATAAAGTAAAGGATGGTTAGGGATTAATGGCTAGTATTTACCTCTTTACTATGACTATTACTTGCTTTTACAAAATCTGTGTATGTTTTTACGCAGGCCTTTAGATTATCACGTGTTTGTTCAAGTGCTGTATTGTATACTCCCATGTTCGATGCTAGAGCATTGTTTATGATATTGCTGGTATTTAACAGATAACTTGTCAAGTTATTTACCATTACTGCGTGATTTTCAACAATTTTCTGTGGGTTATACAAGTCCCATAATCCATATGAAGAGTTTACACCACTACTATTTGGGTCTACTTGATGTGATTGAAAAGAGTTTACTACTTCTTTTTCTGCTTCAATAAAGTCAGAGGCAATTCCTTTTATACTTTGAATAGTTTGTTCTTGATATTCAGCTATACGTTGTGCATACCGTGGAATTTCTCGTTTAGCTTCATCTGCACTTCTTTTTATATTATGTAAGGTGTTGTCGAGTATCTTGTTTATTACATCTAGTTGTTGATTTAAGGTATTATTGTAGTCTTTATTTGTTCTTTCGTTGAAATTATTATTGTCTTTGTTAAATTTAGTTGTATTTTTTTCATTAAATTCTTGTTCATTTACAGCTATATTTTCTTTTCTTTTTATTTCTTCTTTTGTTGACATAACTACATATACGTTACTTAGGTATATAAGCATATGTATTGCTGTCCATTCTATAGTCATATTTGTAAGTATAATCTATTTATTTGTATAATCGAAGGTAATTTATTTTACAAGTACATGTATTCAAATTGTTTGACAACAAATTTTATTTATTTTAAATAAAGTATCATTTGGAATTGCATATAAGAGGATAATAAATCATCAATTTTCATTATTGTATATTTTAGTGACAAAATTTCATATTCTTAGATTCATAAAATATTATTTTAAAATTAATATAATAAAGATGTTAAGATTATAATTCAAAATCATTTGATTTATTATTATCTAGTGAAGTCAGTTATAATAGGACTTAATTTTATACTTTCCAAAAATATTCAGAACCTAAAATTATTAACCCAGATACTTCAAAAGTATACATTGACATAAATGGCTCACAAGTTTGTTTTCTTATTCGGTGCAGGCATATCTATACCTGCAAATCTTCCAGATATGAAAAAAATGACAGAAGAGTTTTATACGCAAATTGATTGGGAGGTTGTAATACATCACGAAAAGAAAAAATAGGAATAATAAGCGATGTTACAAATGAATATTTTAAGGATAGATCAGATTTAGAATCTTTCATGACTCTTTTAAAAAGATTAGAAAATAAAATATAGTATTATAATAAGTATTCCAGTAGTTTATTTTCTGCTTCAATTTTCTCCATTATTATTACAACAACTAGGTACATTGAGCTACTTGCTTATGGAAGAAGAATCATTATTTTTATATCTTTATAATTTTGTATTGAATACTGTCAATATAGCAACAGGAATATTATTTGGAATCTCATTTTTCATACTAGCAAGATCTATAGGATATAAGGATTTAAAATATTATCTCATAATAGCAGGTACAGGACTTATGATTATCTTTAGTAGTGGTATTTCAACTATGTTGATATTAGCTCCCTTTCCACATTTGTTTAAGAATGATGTGAGATATTTAGATAGATATAAGATATGGTAAATTTATATATTGCTTATCATACCTATCATCTTCGCTGTTGTCCAGTATGTCAGCTTCTAGTATAACTAGTATACCATCAAATGAGCATATAATGCTACTTTACAACAGTGATTATGAACGTGATAATGCTACTACAAATTATTTAAATTGGGGATTAAAAGAGGGATATCATTGCATTTATGCATCTATCAACGCTTATGATATCAAAAGTAGCTCTAATATTTCAAATTTATCTCTTAAAATTGATAATTATCAAGAATATATTGAAAATGGTGAATTACAAATTATTGATTTTAAGTCTTATTATGAATCAGCATTACACCGGGATCTTTTACCTTTTAAAAATTTAAAGATAAATTTAGAAAAAACTCTAAAGAATCGCAAATCGCAAGGAAAGAAAGATGCAATATTAGCCGTGGCTGATGCAGCATGTTTTTTGTCATTTAATAAGCACTTTGCTGAATGTGAAGTATTAGAAAGGTGGTGGCATGAAACTACAACTGAATGGGTTCAAAATAAGCAAAATATTACTGTGATATGTCCTCATCCTGGATTCATCATTAATGATCCTTTATTATTAGATACAAAATATCATCTTAATCGAATGCATACAATATCTATTGATTCTAACAAAAATATAGATATAGAAAACCAAAAGAGAGAAAAAAAGAAACGAATACTTATAGCCGAACCAGAACAGGATATTCGATATTTGTATTCTCTTTATATACAAGATCTTGATTTTCTAATATCAGATGTAAAGCTTGTAGAGAATGGTAAGACATGCTTAGACTATATATTTTCTAATACAAATGACAACAATGATGATTATGATATCATTATGCTAGATACCCATCTGGGTGATATTTCAGCTGTTGAAGTTGCACAAAGAATTCATGATAAATATCCAAATAAAAGAATTGTATTTACTACAACTAATTCACTAAATAATATAAGGAAAATAATAGATCCAATTAAAATAAAAGATGAAAATGTCCTTTTAAAACCTTTTGACTTTTATGATTTTGTTTCTATTCTAAACAAGGCAACATATTCATAAAGGAACAAGAAATAGATAAAAAATTAAAAGTATTATAAAAGGAAATGCAAAAACAGGTTGGAGATTTTTCATCTGAGATTACAGAAACTAACGTAAAAGATTATGTAAAATTGGTAATGCAAGAGAGAGATAAATCGAGGGATCGTTCGGATAAGAAATGATCTAATAAAAATAATCAATGAACAAAATTAGAACCTAGAAACCATAGTTCGTGGTTTATACTGTTAGAATATAGTTGGAGATTAAAAGAATTTATAAATTTGATAAGACTATTGATATATTAATAATTGATATTTTTTCACATTATAAAACTATGTATTATATTAATAATGGAGAGACGGATAGGATTTGACCAATTATTCATTGATGGCAATAAAATCAATAAAATTCAAATCTCTTTTATTTCATAAATTGTTTCACATTTAGAATTATATTTTTCATGATGTTTAACAACTGCTTGTTTATTTGGTGCGTTTAATACACAAAAGATCATACCAGCTTCTATATTGTAGAAAAATCTTTCGACCTTAACACCAAACTCATCGATAGGTGCATCTATAGCATCCTTTAAAATTTGTACATCGACTTGTGTTTTTTGGTGAGAATCTATAAACTTTGGCATATTTGATAAATATGAGATGTATGTATGTAATAAAGTTGTATTCTAATATTGAGATTTGGATTGGTTTTCACTTGCTTATAGTGTTCATTTTAAAAGAAATAGATACAACTAGTGTTAAAGAACTAATAGATATTTAATCAATCTTCAAAGAAAGGTCTATGTTGAACATCAAAACCTGGGGAGTTATTTGCAAATTGCTTTATCGTAATCATTTTACATATTTTGTCCTGCAGCTCTGAATGTTCTATGAATTTCTTTCTACAAATAGGACATTTAGTTTCTTTTCCTATTTTCATAATATTCATAATATTTTGTGTAAAGTTTGTGTTAGCAGGAGTAAATTGATGTTATGAAATATTTTTCGGATATTTTTTTCTATTTTTTATTAATTTGATGTATCATGAGAGTTGAATTCAAAATCTGATTTATAGATTAGTTAGATATTTTCTTACAATAAATAACTAATATAGAGGGGATGGGATTTGAATGCTCGGTTCGAATTCTAGTTTTTCTAGAATTCATATTACTATAATGTTACTAGTCAATATTAAGTATTTCCATTAAGTTAAATATGATAGTTATTTATGATTACTATTAGTGTAGTTTCAGCCTTTGATGCTATATTGCCTTCCTTCCTCTATTACGGTTGTGTTTTCTGACACTTTTTTATAAGCCTCTGGATGCTCTGTATGCACTGGAAATAACATCTTTGCATCAATCTTTTTAACAACATTTAAAAGATCCTTACTACTTGCGTGTCCAGAACAGTGACTCGAACTGATTCATTCCAAAATGTTCAATCCAGTTGTTTATTCTGACCTGATCAAATTCCTGTTCTTCATTGTAAGGTTCGCTTGCAGAATGAATGTATATAGCTCCATGCTTCAGTTTCATGTCGATTAATGCAGTAAAGCTATAGAATCCGATTGCACAGAGTACTTTGCTTTCCCTTTTTGAGATCTGTTCAGCTGTCCATGTATTATGAAGATCTATAAACTGACTATCCTTTCCCTTGTAATCTGAATCTAAATATCTTCCGGTACCTCTTTTTGGTAAATGTAGATAATAATACTAACATTTCGTGTATCCACTACATACACATTCCCTTCTGAATCAACAACAATTCCATGGTTTATTATAAATTGACCTTCATTTTTTCCTTCACTTCCCCAATGTTATATGAATTTATCCTCGTTGTCAAAGACTGACACTCTAGAATTTTGTCTTCCATCGGTAACATAAACATAATCATTAGAATCCATAGTTATATCCCTCATATTATCCCTTTTTTATATAACAAAATAATGACTCCTACTGCTGCTGGGATCGCAAATATTATTGCATAGGTAAGATTCACAAGAAAAATAGGAGATATAAGTCCAGTGCTAAACTGACCAGTGGGTGATATAATTTCTGTATCTTGTTTTTCAGAATTTGATAATGATGTGGAATTGGGATTATTATATACTAATGTATAGAATTCTGTATAAGAAGGAGTATTTCCAACATTTTCAATTCTGATTGTAACTGGACCTGGGTTAGAAAAAGTATATTTTAGTGCGTCAGTACCTACTCTAGCTATACTAGAAGTCTCTTCTAACGTCTCGTTATTTTGAATAATTATAAAGTCAAAAGGCAGTAGATGGGCTTTGGTATTTGAGGGCATTTCGAAAAAATCAATCAGAAATGTGGACTGTTCATTAGTTTTTAATACTTGAGGGCTCCAACCCATGTCTATATCGTAATTACCATCATTAGAAAGTGTGTGAACTGGAAATCGTGATAGTTTATTCCCCTGATCATCCACAGGGTAATCTGGAAGACTGGGATTGATTTTATCATATTCTTCTTTTCCTTGTAGTGATCTTGGTGATTCATTTACCTGAATCGCTCCAATCATCCATGGATGAAGAGTACAAAAATACGTAAAAATTCCTTTTTTATTCGTGAAATTGTAAGACCATGATTCGCCATCCCCAAACAATCCACTATCAAAAATACCGTTTGGTGTACCTAATTTGTTAGTCAACAAACTCTGAATACCTGAACCCATTCCGCTGGTAACACTATGAGATTCTCTATCATTGTTTATCCATTTCACGATATCTCCAGAATTGATTTCGAGTTTTGAAGGTAAATACCATTTTCGCTCTTCTAGATTAGTAATGTCAATTGATGGATTTGCAGACCCTTTAGGAATGGTTACTGTATGTATTTTTGTAAAATTCTTTATATCTTGTTGTCCATAAATAAAAGTATCATTATCTGGATACAAAAATGGATTGTATAAACCGACTACTATTAACAAAATGCTAAATATAATGTAAAAACTGTATTGAGATTTATAATTGAAAAAAGGCAGCATATCAGGTTTATTATAACTTCTTTTTACTATAATAGGTTTTCTTGATTAATCAAGTCTGCTTTGATTATGATTACTTCATCTCATTTTTATTGATTTTTTGTTTAATTTTTTGTTTATTAACTTTAATCTTACTCGTTTATCTAAGAACTACCAAATCAATTATTTTGGATAAAGTTATAGTATTGTCATATCTTGCACTAATAGTTAAAGTATAATTTCCTGGAACTAGAACTTCATGAGGTTTTAATTCAAGCCTTATTTTTTTGAATGGTTTTTCCTGTTCCTTTTTCTGTTCTGATTCATTTGCTTGTATGTCTATGCTTTCAGAGATTTCAGAAATAAAAAAATTACTATCACTAAATGTACCAGTTACATTCCATAATTTACCTGATTTTGATAAACTAGATGAGACTATCATTTTTATTAGTTTGTTACTTTCCAAGTTTGTTTCAAAAATATCTCTGCTTTTATTATTATTTTTAATTTGTATATTATGATTAATTAAAATATCTACAAAATCACCTTTGTTAGATTTAGAAGTATCTAAAATAATTTTATCTTTTGATACATTCATTGTTATTGGTAACTTGTCTATTTTAGATGATTCCAATAATCCAAGTTTATTTTCTGTCCATTCTGTAAACCATATTGATCCTTTGCTATCAATTGCAAATTTTAACGGATTTGAAGTGTTTCCCCATATTTTACTTCTTGTAGGAATATGATATTCTACCAAAGTATTATTTTCTGTATCAAAGTATGCTATTGCATTTCCCTCATGTTCGTTAAACCATAATCTTTTATCTCTTAATTCATTAAAATATGGCAAAGTAGTAGTACTATTTCTAGTTGAAGGAAGGGATGTAGAAAATTGTTTTGTATTTTTTGTAGATGGATCAAGCATAAAGAAAAGATTGGTTGCATGATCGTTTATCCACAACCTTCCTTGGTCATCTTCTACAATTCCTACCGGTATTCCTGTATTTTCTGGTAGTTCAAATACATCAAACTCTTTGGTATTTATATCAAAACGAACAATAGATCCTACTTCAGGATAATCCATAGTACTAAACCAGATTATTTCATTTGACCTTTTTTGATCTTTTTTATATTTAACTTCCGGACGATCATCAGTATTGATTGTGAAAGAATTATTGTTAATATTGATGGTAGTCTCATTCTTACTTATCGTCAACGGTCCCATAGTAACAAATTTTTGTGCTATTTTGTCTTTAAAGTCATATTCTATTATTCCTTTTGTGGAATTATTCTCTGCCTTTGAAGGAATCAACACACCTAATTTTTTACCAAAAATTTCAGAAAACCAGACTCTGTCTTGAGAATCAAACGTAATGGAAGAGGGATAAGACCCTCTTGTAGGAATCTTGTACATTTCAAACTTTTTATCAGTAACGAAATATCTCCATATCGCATTATTCACCTGATCAGTAAACCATAGGTCTCCATTTTTGTCAAATTTCATGTCCCATACCATAGAACCAAAAACATCTTCTGTCTTCCAGTTAGGAATTTCTATAAATTCAGAAAAGTAACCTTTTTCAGGATCAAATAAAATTAGATGCCCTGTCCAGGTAGCAGCTATCCAAATGGTTTCGTTTGATTTTTGGTATTCATTTGTTTGGTCATTTTCCTGAGATGTATTAACTGCTATGCCAACAGGTTGCGAACAGAAATACGGAATTGAATATTCTTTTATAAAATATGTAGATTTGGGAAATGTGGTTCCACATAGATGATTTATATATTTTTCAGGAATTTGTTGTTCTGTTCCATCTTCTTCATTTGATTTTGTATCTTCTAATACTTGTTTTCCTTGCTGTGTGACATCATTATTGAAATTTATCTCATCTTTAAGTTTGTTATCGTTGAATAATAATGTTGATAAAATGCTAAAGTTGTTGTTATAGATATATAATAAATATAGTAATGAAAATATAAGAAAAATAGGTACACTTATAAAAATAACGGTTTTAATTTTTAATTCCAATTCAATACTATTCTATGTTACTGATAATTTTTATATTGCTTTTGGTACTAATAGCAAAATTCTGTCTTTTTTTTGAGTTAAATTAAATGTGTTTTTAAGATAAATCGTTCAAATGGTCTAACCTTATAGATATTCTATTTTATCTATCTACTTGTTAATTACCATTAAGGTATGACAAGTCAATATTCAGTTTTTGAAAAAACTGTTATATTAATTTATATATACATGATATAAGTAAATCACAAATGATTTTAAAAGAGATTCGATCTATGCTTGAAAAAAGATTTAATATTACTCATACAACAATTCAAATTGAGACATATCATATATAGTTTATTTTTAATCAATAAAAAATGGTAATAAATTAAGAAATGAACAAAAATATCAATATGAATATTTCTAAGGATCGAAGACATGGAAGACGTTATAATAAAGAAGAACTTAGGAAGAATTTTAAGGAAATAATAGACCAAACCTTGAAATTTCGACTTCCAGTTACAGGAATTACAGTATGAGCTGGATACAAACAATGAAGAAATAGATACTGAAGAAATAAGGAGTATTCTAAAATCTATGGAATTTATATAAAATATTTTCTGCTTACTATAATTTTACTGTAAGAATAAAATCATTAAATCAAAACTCCTACTATCTATATTTACGTATTCAAAGGTTCATTACCATTCATTATTAATTTCTATATCCATTACTTCAATATAATTAGCAATAATTTATAATACTTTGAACTAAATTATATCAAGAAAATTAATTGGGTCGTAAAGATTGGGATTATATTGGAGTTCCTAAACTGTTAGTAAGGCGATTAGAAAACTTTCTAAAAACACCTCACGCTAGAAAATCAGGAATATTGAATAAATCTGAACTTCTACGCAACGCAATAACAAAATATCTTGAAGAACAAGAAAAACATCTTAACAATATTGAATCGGTTGATGATTTTATTTTAGACATGAAAGAAGGGGATCATATTTTGGTTACATATAACAATAACCAACAATTATCTGAAATAGTTGTCTCATCTATGAAAAGAAGCATTGATAAAAATCAACTTTTTGTGTTGTTTATATCCAAACAGCAAGAAGAAATATTTGTACATGCTATGGAAAAAATAGGGGATATAACTAGTCTATATAATAGTCAAGACATCATAATAATTCATACAGATGATTATTATATAGATGGAAACTATTCCATGGATTCTATCTTTGCTAAATTTAATGAAATCAAGCAAATTGTTCAAAGAAACTCGAAATCTGGATTAAACATTCTTTCTACATTAGAAGGAGATCTATTTACCAGACAAAAATATGATGAGGCTATATCAATTGAATCAAAATGTCATAAGTCCATGAATATATTTGATATCCCTGTTACCTTGTTATGTCTTTATGAATCTATTCCTGAAGAACTTGAAGATGTTAGTTTAGAAAATCATGATGTAGTTCTAAAGCGTATTGTTACCAAAACAGGTATTAGGTAGATTGATCACATTAAAAAATCCTAAAAAAATAAATCTAATTAATTTTTAATAGCCTTACAGTAAGATTACAGTAAACAATAAGTCTTAAATCTAATAACATATTTTTTCTATTCCAGACATGAATTCAAAAAAAATAATATCAAGTTTGATATTTGCCTTTCTGGCAGTATCAATAATACCAACGACAAATATCTTCGAAAATGTACAAGCAGAAAAAAACATTGTAGAGAGTAGAATACTAGATCTATCGCAGTCTAGATCTGTTGATGCGAAATTAGATGATGTTATCGTTTCTGTGGCGCCAATAAGCACCTCAGAGAATGGGCTAACCACATTTAATTTCACTATAACTGATGAAAAAACTGGATCTGTTCTTAGTCACATAGACTGGCTGATAACTATCAAAGATCCTAACAACCAAAAGTTATTCCAGAGTTCTACAATTCATTCACATGTAGGTAAAAATTCGTTTTCATATGGGTTTGAAAAAGAAGGTCCACATACAATTTCTGTACAAGTAGCTTCATTAGGTCCGAAAATGTTAGGTATGGATGTTCCACCACCTGCACAAACTAGAGCAGTAATATCTGGTGATCCAATGAATGGTTGGCAAAAGGATCCAAACAAATTCTTTGGTGCCAAGAATATAGACTTTAAATTAGATGTATCTGGTGATGGTAAAGTAACCGTATTAGATAGTAAGAATGATTCAAATGTTAATGTAGAACAAATCGACAATTCTCCAATACTAGAGGGCAATAACAAAGAAAAGCATAAGGTTAATGTTGAGCTATTGACAAATCCTGAAAAAGTAGTAGTAGGACAACCGACCACAGTTATATTAAATGTTAAAACTGAAAACGGTACTGCTATTACACATCCAGACATATTAGCAAAATTATCAAAAGACAAAAATGTATTATACCAATCAGCTGAACAGGGAAATCCTGATATAGCAGTCAATGGTGCGTTACATGGACATACTGGACACATAGCATTCGACTACACATTTCCAAAGGCAGGCATTTATACCATAGATGCTAAAGTAAATTCTATCCCTGTTTCTAATGTGATGTTTGGCTCAGTAAATCCTAAATACACAATAGTAGTTGAAGAACAACAAGGGTCAATAGATAAAGAAAAAGAAAATATAATTGAACCAAATGAAGGAACAACTTCTGATATTGTATCAATACTTGGTCAAGAGTCTCCATTCTATGATCTAGCGAATTTAGAAGTAAAAAAAGGAACTACTGTTACTTTTGTTAATAATGACGCAATACCTCATACCGCAACTAGTACATTAGACGAATTAGGAAATCCAACGCCTTCAATTTCAGATGATTTTGATACAGGCTTGCTAAACTTAAATGAAAAATCAGAGATAACCTTTGACCAGGAAGGAAAATTCAACTACTTTTGCAGCATACATCCTTTTATGCAAGGCTCAATTACTGTAACCAACTAAATTTTTCTTTTCTTTTTTTTAATTTTAGGTTATTAAGGTTACAGACATATTTAAAAAATTGAAAGAATGATGCTTCCATAATAAAATACAATTAATTAAAGTTATCAATTTACCCTTCTTAAATCTGATTTACTAAAATAGAGATTATTTTTTCGAAGCTGAAAAAATACTCCAAATACAAGTTACATATTGTAAAGTTTAGATAATGGGCTAAGATTTACTCTAATCCAGAAATTGCTAAAATTTAATATATTGAATTATTAGAAAGACATGAGATTCAAGTATAGATTGGGATTTGAACCCATAAGGTACACTTGGGGGTTCTTGCTTTTATAAATAATTGTTTTCTTCATTAATGAAATATAATAACGAATGAAAGGTATAATAGTTTCCAGACCAATAAACATCATTCATTGCTATTATATCAGAAATCTTTCTAAAATCTGATAAGTATGGCTAAAATTCAAGCAGTTCGAATGAGATAGTCCAACCTTCATCGACTGAACCCAGTAAATAGATTGTAAATTTGCGAATTAAAATTTTTTAGCACCTTTTGCAACTCCTTACTAGGATTTCCATAAACATCCAATCTATTTATCTTTGCGATATTGAAAATCTTGGGAAGTATTGTTTTGGATGCAAAACTAGTAGTGTGTGTAAGTGCACTCTCTGAATTTGTATACGTTTCATGGACAATACATTTGGTTTCAGATCTATTAAGATAGAACTGATAACTTGTTGTGTCTGACTCATTATTTTCTACCATTCTGCTCATATCCTGTATCAGTGTCTTGAACTCTTCTATTTTTCCTTTTTCTATATCAAATTCTACTCTAACATGTATTTGATGACTATTCTTCGTTTATTCTTACCTCCAGTTAGATGAATTATCTTTACTTCCTGTTAATAATCCAAATATTGGTGTAAAAATTTACTCATTTTAGAGAGAGCTGTATAAGTCTCTGGAGTGTTAGATAAAAATATTTGGAAATCATGGGGCATTCCCTCGTATATATCCAGTTTAACTGGAATATCTAATTTGTCTATTGCTTGATATAAACGAACAAAGTCACTAAGCATAATCTCGCTAGTCCCACCTTGAATAAGTGTAGGTGGAAATCCTTTACTAAAATTTCCATATACTGGAGAAACATAAGGATTTTTCTGATCTAAAGGATTAGCATAGGCCATAGACATATTTTCGAAAAGATGTGTAGATGGTAGAATTGGATCAGTATTATTTAACCTGTAATATGAATCTCCACTTACAGTAACATCTGTCCAAGGAGACCAAAGCACTATTGCAGCTGGAATCCCAATTCCTTCATCACGCATCTTTAGAACAGAACCTGCAACTAATCCACCACCAGCAGAGTCTCCATACATGGCAATATCCTCAGGAGAATATCCTTTTTCTTCTATTAATGCTTGAATAACAGATACAACTTCAGTGGTTGTTTGATTCCACTTTGAAAATGGAGCTAATGTATAGTCAATAGAGATCACCCTAAGGCCAGTTGAATTAGCTACTGACACAACAGCACCTAATGTAGAATTAGCACTTAAAAAAACGTATCCTCCGCCGTGTAAATATACTAGAATTTTACCATTGTCTTTCCAGTTTTGTGGTTTGACATCAATGATATTTACATCTCCTAGTTTAGCATAGGTAATATTAGATTGATAGCTATCTATAACAGTTTGAGGACCATATATATCCATAGATTCCATTTGTTTGTTTAATTTTTTCCATCCTTCCAGATCGTTAGAGTCTGGAGTTGAAAAAGAAGGTAGATTCATTGTAAGGTTTTTTAGTATTTTTTGGGCTTGCGTTGATATAGTTGTAGGAATAAAGATTTTAGTATCATTTTGATTAATATCTGAAGTTGAATTTTGAGCTTGAACAAAATATAGAGATGGTTGCAAGTTAACGGTTAAAAGATATGATAGAAGCAGGACAGAAGTACAAAAGCTAATAACAAAAGTAATAGATTTTAGTATATTGCTCATTTATTATTTCATCTTATTCCTAACAAATTAGTCTTTTGAATTCTCCAGTAATAATCTGTGAGCCAGGAGTAATTAGCTTTGTAAATTCTTCATAACTGTTTTGACATTCTTTATCACTAGACATCTTGGTTACAAATTCATCTCTGTGGTTTTGATCTCTAAATGACAACATATTTATCCATATATTTTCATCTTCACTCGCCAAAATATTTTTAGAAATATTAGTAAACCCTTCCCAGCTAGTATTTTTGGTAAGCGAAAAAAGGTCATATCCTACATCTTCTTTTTTAAACATTTCAATAGATTTCTTTTCTAACTTTAATAATGCTTCATAACTCTTTTTAGGTGACCTAGTGATCATAAACTCTACACAACTTCCCATATGTTTTTTATTATTTTCTGTTGTATCCATACTGACTATCTATCTAGATTAATTCACCTTTTCCTAATAAATGATATACACGCTTGTATGAACAGCATGGAGGGGATGGGATTCGAA
>JBHIVA010000034.1:0-21593 GCA_042138015.1 Nitrososphaeraceae archaeon
AGTAATTTCAATATCAAATAAGAAGTTTAAAGCATTTTTTATAAATAGTGGAGCTGAAGCCGTAGAAAATGCTATAAAATTAGCCTATAGAAAATACGGTCCTCTTCCAGGTATAAGTTGTATAAACAGTTTTCATGGAAGGACACTTGGTGCATTATCTTTAACCTATAGTAAAGATATACAAAAAACTAATTTTCCTGAATTCCCTGTAAAAAGAGTAAGGTTCTGCACAACTGACGAGGATTCTGAGATAGATAAGATAAGATAGAAACTTTATGTAAAGAAAACAAGATCGCTTTTGTTATTACTGAAATAATACAAGGTGAGGGAGGAGTATATGTAGCAGGAAAGAGATTTTTATCGAAAATGTATTCTACGACTAGAAAATATAACATACCTTTGATTATAGATGAAGTCCAAAGCGGGATTGGTAGGACGGGAAAATGGTGGGCATATGAACACTATGATATAAGACCAGATATCATTACCATTGGCAAAGCACTTCAAGTTGGTGCAGTTTTATTTGATAAATACCTTGAACCTGATCGTAAAGGGGTATTATCTAGTACCTGGGGAGGCGGTAGTAGAATAGATTTGGCTATTGGAGCAAAAACAATTGAGATTATCAAAAAAGAAAAAATAATAGAAAATGTAGAAAGGATGGCTAGAATTTTAAAAGGCTTGAATGATTTATGTGAAGAATTTGACTCAATATTTGAAGTGAGAGGATTGGGATTGATGATCGGGATAGAGTTTAATAATTTAAAGAAAAGAGACTCTATAATAAATAAATGGTTTAATGAAGGTCTATTAGTTTAGCCCGCTGGGTTTAAGTCAATAAGAATCCTCCCACCATTAATAATATCTAATGAGGAGATAAACCACGGTTTGGAATTAATGAGAAAAGGTCTTAAATGAGATCGAGTTTTTTAGTACTAAGTGAGACCCTGTTTTCTATCTGAACGTTCATGAAAATCTAGCGCTTTACATAATGCAACGATCGATGCCGCATTCATTATTTTTCCCTCTCTCAATAATTGTTTTATTTGTTTTATACTGAGAAAATCGATATCTATTTTCTCCATGAGGCCAAGAGACTGTTCGTGATTTTTTGATAATTCATATGCTACAAATACATATCCTTTTTGATTGAACATTGAATAGTCTAATGTATATTCACCTATTAACTTCATTTTTTTTGGAACATAACCAGTTTCTTCTTTTAATTCTCTTAATGCTGCATCTTTATGAGTTTCTCCTGATTCAATATATCCAGAGGGTAGTTCTATTTGAATCGAATCAACTAAATGTCTGTAACTCTTTATTACTATTATCTCATCATTAGTGATAAATGGTACTATTGTAGAGTAGTTTTTTATATTTCCTTGTATATATAATTTTTTTACTCCATCAATACTTAGTTCATCTTCGAAAATCTCTAGATATTCATTATAGTATACTTTTTTATGAGAAATAATTTTCCACCCTTTCGGTCCTTGTTTTAACATATTAAGTTAAAATTGAAGATCTTTTATATTTTTTCTATCTCTATACGATGCTAGTTTACATATATCTAATGTATGACTATAATTAGGAAATACTTAATGAAATTTGAAACCATAAAAAAATATTATTGAGTTGTGTGCATTTTTTTCTAATATTTTCCCTCCACATTTAATTAATCGATAAAGAAAATATAGCTAGTTCTCTTTATTGGACTTGATTGTTTTTTACTTGGTATTTAAAGATAAATATAATTTGTCATTTAATACTAATATTCTCAAGACAACGAATTTAAGTTATCAAATGAGAAATGTATTTTCCTGAATATGATATATAATATAAAAATATTAAGTATAACTCGTACCTCCCAAGAAATAGTTATGTTACTTTTATCATTATACTTATTTCTTAAAGTTGTTAAAAGTATGTTTCTCTGCTACAACGTATACTTAGTCTTTAACTTCAAATAAAAGTACTTTCATTTTACTATTCTAAACAAATCCTTTGTATAGTAATGATGTGATTCAAAATTATTTTCTGAACCCTTTAGTTGAGTACCATGATATTCTCCTAACAATTGATTATTTGTTACATTAATTCCTAAAAATCCAAAACCATCGTCATATGTCTTTGTTATATACTTAGGTATATTTGACTTGTCTATCTCGTATAATTTATGTCCACCTGTTCCAACTGTAATAAAAATAGGATTGTCAGGATTATTAAAAGTAGAATTGAGATAAAAATCTAGTATTGTTTTATTCGTACTAACTGAGTTCGGAACAATTTCGTAAACATCATTGCCTTTAGGTATTGATATAATTGGATTAATCGGATCAATGTTATTGAATTTTACAGGAAGAGTTCTTTCATACCAATGATTATGTCCAGAAATAACAATATCCACATTATATTTATCAAATAAAGGATGGTAAATATATGCAGTTTGAATATCAGGGGGATGTTTTCCTTGAGATGAATAGAGTGGTTTATGGATTAATACAAATATCCATTTGGTATCTGAATTATTGGATGCTTTTTCAAGGTCCTCTTGAACAAAGTAGTATTGAGCAGACAATTTGGAAGGAGCTATTGACGAATCCATCATGAGAAAATGCGAATTATTATGATCGAATGAATAAAATGGTCTAGTCAAATTGAAGTAACTCATATATTCCTCTCTTAGTTCAAAGCTTTCATCTACTTCATTATCATGATTACCGAAAGCTATCTTTAATTTTGATATAATGGGTTTGGTTACAT
This sequence comes from Nitrososphaeraceae archaeon, assembly GCA_042138015.1. Classification (GTDB taxonomy): domain Archaea; phylum Thermoproteota; class Nitrososphaeria; order Nitrososphaerales; family Nitrososphaeraceae; genus TH1177. Next base: position 2,767 of record JBHIVA010000034.1, read on the forward strand.
TATAAAAGCATTCTCCAGTTTCTTCGTATGAAAGATCACCCGGAGTAACGACTAGTTCGGGATTGGAGGTTTTTATATAATTGACTACTAGTCTCGTATTGTTATTACAACCCCAATCTCCAGCAACTGCAATATCATAGTTTTTAAGAAATACATAATCATCAACCACATGATTCGCAGTATTTAATGGTGATAATGATGATGTATTTTGCATTGAACTGGCATTGGCTGACGTAGTTGTAATATTTACTGCTTTTTCTATTGTTGTTGTGTCGTTTGTTGTTACATGGGAGGCGAATGTCAATGAAGTATCAATACCAGATTGAGTATTATTATTTTCTTGTCCATATACCACATATGAAGTAAATGAAAAAAGAAAAAATACAAATATTATACAATAAAATGTGTTAATCATAAATCAGCAATAACTACTGTACTTAATTTAATAAATATATTACTACGATTTTATTTTCAGAATATTTTCAGAATATATATTAGAAGTATCAAATATAGTTGACAATCTATAAAATATTTATTAATTTAATCTGTTTTAAAAAATCAAATACATTTAATTGCATACTCATACGTCAAAATACTTTTTAACTTAATTGACTAATTAAATGTACATAAAATAATTACTGAAAATATAAGCTTTATCAGAACCTAAATATGCTACTTATCTAATGTATATATATTAATATGCATTTTTATTAGACTATCATATACTAATTCCATGAAATTCTTAGCTTAATAAACTCGCTTTGTCCATAAACGACATCATATCCTTCTGTGGGTTTCGAATTTAAAATTTTAGAAAGTGAATGTCCTGAAGTCATTATAAATGAACCTTTTCTGTTACATCTTTTAAATTTGAAAGATGGTCCTTGAGATTTTTGAAGTTAGAAATATTTCCATGACTTGGAAAAATATGGCTTTTATCATAGAGAAATGGTAATATGAATTCAACGGTATTGATAATACCATCAATTGAACCACGGCTGGATTTATCAATATATTAAGATCTATCATTAAGATAAATATCACACATATGTATTACGTTATTTTCATTAAAATAAATAATCTAATATCCATCGGTATGTGGATTAGGAGACTGATATATACATGTATGTTCCCATTGTTCAAAAAAAAAGCTATAGAATCGTGATAGGTAACTATTGGTAATCCATCTCGTGGATATGGCTTAATTTTCTTATCTTAAGACTCTGTATATTGTTCTGTCATGACGTTCTCTTACTTTTTCATGTGGTATTATTAATATACCAAATTTTCCAAAATTTTATTGCCATCTATATGATTAGCATGCCAATATGTATCAACTATAAATTTAATAGGTATTCTTCATTAATTTTTTTATATAATTTAGAATTTTATCAGTGAGAGGCCTACATTGAATATCTGTAAGTAAAACACTATTTGGGCCAAATATTACTCAATATTTCCTCCTTTTTTGGTAATCATTTAAATTTTGTTTATTTACGATGAGGTCTGTCCTAACTTTCTAGTATTTGTGTGAATATTTATCAAATCGATTCAATAAAATAAAAAATAAAGATAGAAAAAATAATACGAAGGTTAGAATTGATTGTTTATCTAGCTTTAATGAGAATCTAACTCATAACTAATTGAATCTGGGTCATAATTCACTTAAAAAATAATATAGTTTCAGCGTGAGCATATGCTCAAATATGTGTATGCATAGCAATTTTAATTTCCATAAGATTATTTTTATTGTTCATTTTACAGGTTTCGGATTGAAGAAATTAATTAATACCCTTAAATTTTATATAGATATTATTAAAATGAGATAGCGTTGCTGATGTTACTATAGTTCTATATATATTATTAATCCTTTCATATCTTTTAAAGAATATCCTATCAATTAGAGTACAACCACATCTATAACTTCGAAAATATGTATAAGGGCTGCAATAAAACAAAGGGTTAAAATTACCATTTTCATAACGAATAAAGCTAATTTATTGCTGTATGATGTTTTAATGAAAGAACATACAGACCAACAAATTAGTACAGAAACACTCATCAACATACATTCTAATTAGTATTTTGTACTTGATTTGTTTGATTCGTTGGCTACCTTTTAACAAAACTAGAGGACGAGATAAACAATATGTCTTCTTCCACAGTAATTCTAAGATTTTTTGTAGTACGTGTCTGGTTTAGATAGATTCTAACAGAGCATTACAAGAATACCTTGTTGTATGGATCTTTCGTTTATCAAAAAGGTAATGAAAGGATGTGGATTGTCAAGAATCCCAAGCAGAAGAACATTTGATAGACAACCTGCTACACTATTTAATGATCTATTCGATGATATAAAAATGAGATTGCTACAATGTGTAAACTTTTTGTACGCGATAAAATAGTTGAACCTTCAATCCTTTCAACAAACAGTTGTCATCTCGAGATTAAATGTCATGTATGCTACAAGTAATCTATGACTGAAGGAGTAGTACCACGTACTGGTATTGGTAGAGATGGGATGTGCGGATTCAGGGATACAAAGGTTGGATATTTTGATACAAGTTTCAAAAGTCAGCAAGTACTATTTGTTCTATCATAGTACCCTTGATAGTAGATTTTACAACAACCAATCTATCTATAATCAGATGTACGTATTAAAAGCAAGTCTATCTGTTAAATAATTAAAGGAATATTATACATGTCTGATGATCCTGGATATGATGATCATGAACCTTATTATTAGTACAGATAAAGGATTTAGATTGGGGTATCCTGTAGAGTTATAAAAATACACCTGCTGACAGATTAAAATTGATATAATTTTATGAATCGGATATTGGACAGGCTATCTATTCCTTGAGAAATATCAATAAAATCTTTGAAAGGACATATCAAATCTACATTCAGGATAGATCCATTACCTGTGCGAGGATATGCCTAGAGAAGTCCTATAGTAATAATGTTAATGCTGTTGTACCAAACGCTTGTCTATTACTATTGTAAAATTAGGAAAAATAATACTATGGTAATCATATACATACTAGGAATATAAAGGAAAGATTTACTATATGATATTGTAAACACTACAATATTTGTTCACTGAATTTGACCCGGAATCAGCTAATTATATTATTAATTCAATGAAAAATATTATGATTGGGAACCTGGGAAACTTTATAAGAATTTACAGGATAGAAGTATATATAAACAAAATCGTTAAAATATCACTTACCTTTTTTTACATTCATTATTTCTACGTTATTATTCTTAAATATGAATTTTTTATTAAATACATAATTAATTACTGAAGCAATTACAATCGCATAGAGTATTGTCCAAGTATATTCTATACCCATAGAACCAAGAACGTAAACTAAGGTTAATTGTATTAGTATGCCTATAGAATTGAAAATAAAATACTTAAGGTATTGTTTTGTAATAACTTGAAATTCTATATTTTTATCTCTAAAAGTCCAGAATTTATTCAATAAAAAGTTTGATGAAAGGGAGATGAGAATTCCCGAAAAGCTAGACTGAAGATGATTGAACCCAAAAAAAGTGAAGAGGAAATATGAAATTATATAATTAATAACTAAACCACTTGCACCTACAAGATAAAATCTAAAGATTTCTTCTTTATGATTTAAAAATAAATTTGATAAATTAAAAAATCCCCATCTAGAAGATTTTTCCCTTAGTTTTTTATGGTTTTCCAATTAAAATGTATTTTTTTTGATTTTGTAACATTTATACCTTTTCAACTCGATTTTGATAATATCTATTTTATTTTGAATTTCATCCTAATACATGAAAAAGTGGTCTGTATAATTTATTTCCTAAATTAAAGTATATACCCTCCTATAGTTTTATCGTTAAATCAATTCTTAAGAAAACTACTAACTAAATTAATAGTCAAATGTAAGCAGCAGTTCTTGATGTCAAATTATTCAACACATTATCAATTATAGAATTGAGGTTAGTAGATTCTGTTAATTTAAGATAATAATCACTTCCTCTAATTCAAAATCACGATTATTATTTCATATTGCAGTATTATACATAGAAATAAAGATAGTATCCAGTTATGTACATGAAATAAATTACATTGGTTTTATTCTTTGTTCCTACAATGATAATAATCATCAAATGATTCGATTGTATCCTTCAAATATTGATTAACCTTTTACATCAAATTCTTAAGAAATGGTGAATGCAAATAGTATATTAATCCAATTACATTACATGTTTCATCATATATGTACCACAATCTTTATAGACAGAATGTTTTCCATATTTTGCAACTTGCTCTAATAAATTTAGAAAACTATCATGTTCCTCTCCTCTGGGATATAGATTACAAGCACAGAACTGTGGAGTGGTACGCTACAAAACCGTAGCCAGAAATGTCTGTTTCCTACCCGACTAATTGTTTCCTCAATAATAAGAGCCGTTGCTCCCTTTCTTTTGTAGATTTGAGACTAACAAATCTTGGAATCCAGTTCCCAAGAGCAACATGATTACTCTTTTCATTTCTAAATATAATCAATAATTTAGATGTATTACGTATTACGTCAACTTAAACCAAGAAAGTATAGATAAAGAGAATACATTACAATATAGTTTGATGTTCTATTTCTTTCAAATTTAATTTTTATAGTATATTTAGAACAATATGAGCTACTGTTTTTACTGCTTAAATAAGAACCCTAGTTATATATTGATAAATATCTTTTATCATCTCAATGGGAGAAATTAAAACTTGCAGTATACCTTTGTCTGATTTTTTACTTAGATACGTACTCTCAGACCTAATCAACTGAAAGAAAATACGACCAAATACCTGAGTCAACTATCTATACTATTTTTACCATGCCTTTGATACTATTTTATAAATATTTATCATATTTTTACTCTTTAATTTTTTGATTTCCTCTTAAAATAATTTTGTACATAAAGTCTATCTATGAATCAGATATGAAATTACGTATTTATGTAATATGCTTTCACTCTTGAAAAATGTTATGCAGTAATCTGCCATATTCCATATAAAATTTGTTAACAAATATAGGTTGTGAAAATTTTGATATACTTAATTCTAGTTTTATTAACTTTACCATTATTAAATATTAATAATGGGATTTTTTTGAATATTATTTTTGGGGTATCAGTCGACGAAGATTTAATATCAATAAAGAATAAGGACCCAGATAAAATTACACTTCAATCACTTTTTGGGAATTATTATGGAAATTATGAATCTGAAGATAAACCCGTAGTTTCGGATGATGATTTTTCTAGAAATTATGATGATAGCAATTCACGAACATTTGAAGATGTTTTCAACGATTATGATGATAGGGATTCACCGACACTAGAGGATCACAAGCTTCGTTCTTTTGATTCACAAACAACAAACAAACAAGACAAGTTCGTAATAATAATGTTTGATAGGGGATACGAATCGATATTTTCGATAGGAAAACCCATTTTAGATAACTTTGGTTTTAAAGCTAGTATATTCATAGCTTGTGATTATATAGAAGAGGGAAAAGGTATGAATTGGTATCACGTAAGAGAATTGTATCTTGATGGATATGACATTCAATCTCATGGTTCAGAACATAAAAGACTTACCGATTTAAAATCACAAAATGAGATCGAATCAATTGTCAGTGGAGGTAAAGAATGTTTAGAAGAAAGAGGCTTTGCACCTACAGTTTTTCAGGCTCCATATAATAAAGGCGGAGATGATCCAATTATTATCGATACTATAGGGAGCCACTTTGATTTAGCATTTACAGGTCATTCTGAATTAATGTTCCTTAATTGTGATGGATGGGAAAATTTCGGGTATGATAAAAAAAATTATTTTGGGACTACAGATTGTAGTACATACTTCTCGGATGGAACACCTACTCCTACCAATAAATTGGCCATGAAGGAATGGTCACATGATAGAGAACATGATAGAATAAATGAAAACTTTAAAGGAGACCATCATGGTCCAGAGATATCACAAGCCTTGTTTGATAAATTTATCCAAGTTGTAAACGACCAAAGTTATTTTAACAAGGATGGGGAGATAAATGCAATCCCTATAATCGGATATCATAAAATATCAATAGATGACTCAACTTCTACTTCCCCAAATCTCTTTGAACAAGAAATGGAGTATCTGTATGAAAATGGATTTAAAGTCATAACTATCTCTGACCTCAAATACAACGACGATAACGAAAGTTTTTATATAAAAAATACCAACCAACAAGAGAGTTTTCCTACATAATATTTCTTTTAATGGATAGGTAATACATTTCAATAATTATATCATTAAAATTAACAATGTAAAGACTTGGAAATAAGGTATAATACTATATAACATAATTCAAGTCATCAAAATTAGATTATATCATCATAAAATGAGCTCGTTGATTTAAGTTAATCCTGCCAGCCTCAAACTCAAAATCGATGTCATTTGCTATAGTATAGTGATACATAGAAACAAAGAATAATATCCAATTACATATATGAAATAGATTATTGCTAATAGCAAAGTATTTCATATTATTTTCTTGTTTACTTCTCTAGAACAACGTACAAGGCATAAGAAAACCATTTTAATATTTCAGGCAATAATGTTATAAATTGTCAAAGCGGTTGAAAATGTTGATGTTGTTTTTCGTTTGGTTTCTATGGCTATCGCTGCTCTTGTCATACCTTTTCAGGAGTGAATGATTTAATCTTAACTTTTTTCTTGAGATAGTTATATTCATAGACTATTGAATTAATTTAAATCTTACATGGTAAATAATAGATTTAAAATAGTTTCTTATATAAAAAATTATTATATATATCTTATTTTCATTTAAAATGTAAACCATATTGCATATTTGATTAATCTCACAAATCATAATCAAATAGAGTTATAATTTACCGTAATCAAAAAATGAATTTTATATTTTTTAGTGAAAATTTAAGTGACTTATTTGATAGAATAAAGGTACTTGTTTTGTTTACTATTAAATTATGCTAAATTTTATGTTTACCATCACATACAGAAAATTGAAAATTATATTTATTATTCATTTCGAATATAATTTAGATATGAATTTTTAAATAGACTAAAGTTCATTTTTTAATAATCATAAATATCATCTCAATCATATTCTTATTCATGACTATCCTTTTGAAGATAATTAACTCTCTTCACACATCTTTCGATATTTTATTGATAATCTTGCAACGGTCCTAAAATTTGCCCTATTACCTTTATAATTGTGTTATATGAACTAAATATGAATGAAATTCTTCTTTATTGAGCTATTAAAAAAATAATTACACATTACAGCATCATTCTTATTTTTATTTTGTTAAATATTTATATTAAAATAATTTCAAGAAATAATCACAGTAATTGTATTGTTTTTATAAATAGTTTAATTTTAATATTAGTTTACATATTTTATATTACAGATGTTGAAATTATTCTCAAAGAAAAATAATTGTAATGAGTGCAATGAAAAATTTAGTACTGAGAATGAATTGGCTAGACATGCAAAAGAAGCACATAAACATAATGTTAGAAAATGTCAAAAGTGCGGAAAATTATTCTTGAATGAGAAAGATAGACTTCATCATATAAAAGAGGAAAGACAAAAAGAAATAGAATACAGAAGAAGGAAAAATCTTTAGTTTTAATTTAAAGTCGTCATCTAGTTTTTTTCAAAATTTTTTATCAGTCATTTTATCTTTTGTCTATAAAGAAATACTATCTATGCACTATAATAGTTTTCATCAATTGGAAGAAAAAGCAATTGTTAAAAAATGATCACCATTTCACCGTTAAGAAATTTTTAACGTTACTTAATATTATTATAGATCCTAACTGCAATTATGAAAAGAATATTCATCACTGGCCCAAAAAAATTATTGTTGCAACTCGAAGATAGACTAAGAAAAAATTTTAAAGTCGACTTAGTATTTAGCGACGATAACATTTGCAAAATCGAAGCAGAGAAAAATAATCAACATATAGTTGTTTGCAGTTTCACTTCTGACGAAAATATTAAGAATATATTGACTATGTTTGAAATTAATTACCTTCGTAAGATAGGAAAAATAATATCAAAAGGTAAGTAAAAATATAATTTTAACAGGGATTTAATACTAAATTAGAAGATATAATGACTACTTATAAAATAATTTTTTTTATTTTTAGAATGATAACTTTAAATGTCTAATAGATGTATCTTAAAATCCAAGAATTTAATTCAAATTACAAGAGAAATTTTCCAAAGCACCTATCTGCAGATAAACCTTGTTAGCTTGATCGGCTTTCAAGATGCTGATTTCTTCATATAATTTAATATCTGATATAAATTTTGGGATAATATTTGAACAAATTAGAGGATCATTATCTGAATCGTTATCATTTAGAATTAAACTAGCACTATTAAGATGTGCTAGTAAAATACGTTTAATTGTATCAGCGGTAATGTGAGTTACTTCCATATTAGAAATAAACTCACTCATCTTTTGCAGAATCATGTTAGGATCTATTTCATCTTCAACTATATCCTTATTATGATTTTCGGGATAGCTATGATAACTCTTCAAACTATCTTCGTTATTAAGTTGATGAATATGATGAGAATTTATTGTGGTTTTCGAATAAGGTATGTTCTCTGTAAAAGAAAATACAGGATTAAAAAATGTAATAATGAAGATAAGGTTAACTAGTGTTAACATTATTAAGGATGAGTTTTTATCCAACCACTATAGTATTTAACCTGCCCAGATAAAAATCTAATAACAGGTTCATAGTTAAATTGAATTGCAATAGAATAAACAGAATAAACTACAATCTTGATTACATTACCAAAATCCAAATAAAGAATTTTAAGGTTTTTCATACTTTTTAGTAAACATAAGATTTTATATATGATTTTTATATCAATTGGCTTGCATAAAGCATCAGTAGGATAGTAATTGTCAGGAGTCCAAATAGTACGTATGGTATGTAAAAAACATCCTTCTTGTTAGTCCTTTTATATTGAGTTGATATGGTATTTTGTTTTCTATATGTGAATAAAACTCTAAGATAAGATGGAATAGAGAATATTCCTCCAATTAAGACAACTCTTCCCCATATTGAATAAAGTAATTTATTCCACTCAGAATTGGTATTTACTAACATAAGAAAGATTCCTGAAGTGATGGTTATTGTAGAGATTACTAATACATATTTCTGTACTGTTGGTAAAATAAAGGATAATGCTCCATTTTTATTTTTAGGTCTAACAATAAAAACAATAAAAAAAGTGATCCCCCACCACAGTATGCCTGAAATAAAATGGACGGATAAAAAGAAAAAATGGATTAAATCTTGCAATTGATGAAAACTGATATAGAGTTTAATTTAATTCTTAATTTATCTTGAAACATAGTTTATAAAGAATATTATGATAGCTTGATGATGAATAGTTAAAATTTTATATTTATAAGTAATTCTTTTCAGTTATAAGAGCAGATACAATCTCATAAACTATACCGGTAAAATTTCAAATTGTCTTAATTGAGAGAATTTATACTAGATCATGGTTTTTAGAATAATATTAAGATAAATAAAGGTAAATTTTAGATAGATTATATATATTGGTCTATAAATTAATTATAGGAAATAACTTTATTAATAATAATCCTAAAGCAGTTTATCTCTTCGATAGAAAAATTTTTTCCATTGAAAGAGAGAATGATATTCCTTATATCAGTTGTAAAATTATAGACGATATGAATAACATAATTCTTGAGGTAGAGAAAAATAATATTTTATTTAACAAGAATATTATGGATATAAAAAAATATAGAAGAGATCACATATTAGTGTTGAATAAGAATGGTGAAATTGTTCTAGAATCAAGGATAGTAGACAAAAGTATTTTGATTGTTAGTGGAATTTTTCCTTCAGAAAATTTTACTTGCACAATAACTCAGAATTATATTTTACTATCAAGTGGTAAAAGAATAATGCATAGTAGAATCGACTCCAATAATGGCAATATATCTATTTCAAATGAAGGGATAAATCATTTTAACGATTAATCTAGGTATATTGAAATACAGAACGACTAGATTTCGATGAACTCCTTAGAGAAGTACGATCTAGCTGACTTATTTGTATATTCAAAATTAGTGTTTTTATCTTAGTATCTTAAGAAATTTCACAAATAAATGTAAACAATTTATTCACAGATTCTGAATATTACTGTTGTAGCACCAATTATTATTAAGTTCATTTTAATCCTCAATATATTGTTCAATTTTATATAGAACAACAAGGTACTGAGTCAAATATTGATTAAGAAATTTTATAGATTATATCTTCATTGAGAACTTCAAGAACATCGATTAACAGAAATTCTATTAATTTGTTGTTCATTAGGTTGTTATTTTCTTGAGTTTTTTAATGTAACTTCTAATACTCTAATGATATAGTAAATCTTCCTTCCCTCATGGGTAAGATGGTATATATTAGAATGTACCCTTATAATATTTAATATAACAAGCCTGTCAAGTAATATATTTAATGATTGATTATTTTGACAAGTTTTTTTCCTATATTTGAATATATGTTTGCATTTGTTTTCAGACAATTGCTATAAGAAGTACCGATAAATTTTATTATATTAACATAATCGTGTTTTGATATTATGTAAAAAATGGTAGTAAGGGAATCATGATTATATTCTATATGTTCTGTCATATATTAGAGAGGGTAAATCTGATCAGGTACATTAATAATATCAATATAGTATATATAGAAATAAAGGTAATATTTAGAAGCCTTTGAACTTTATTAAATATAATATTTAATTCTTAATTCAAATTTCGAAATTTAATAGGTTGATTCTTTAAATTTCTTTCTAATATATAAAATCTTTTATATTTATTTCTTATCAGCTACAAAATAAATTTCATGTATCCGTGTTTGTTCTGTATATTTTACTACTCTCAAGAAGTTTATTAATTCAAATGTGGATCATAAGGTTAAGAAATAAATAGGAAATAGGTCATTTAGCTCATAACTGCATACTTTTTGAGAGGCTCTATTAATTATGTATATAGATATTTTTTCGTATTTTACTATTTTTGTGTTTTAAATTTAACTATCGAATATTTCTTTTATTTTTATTATGAAGAGAACTAAGTAGTGGTTAAGGATTAAGTAATTTATATTGATCTCAAAAATATTGATATAGAAATTTTTAACTTATCGTTTCATGTAACCCTTGATATAAAAAATTATTAAAGACGAATATCAAAATTGAAATAGTAATGGTTTTCCCTTTAAGTTTTTTTGTTTTGGTTTTTTTGATGGAAAAGGCAATTTCTCCAAATGGAAAGATCTGTAAAAATAACTTCAAATAAGTCGGGATCAAAAAGGATATGGAATTTTTTTCCCTGGGTTCATAATATTAAATGGATCAAAAATATTCTTTATTGATTTGAATAAATTATTAATTTCAAAACCATACATTTTGCTAATATATTCTACCCTCCCTAGTCCATCTCCATGTTCAGCAGAAATGCTACCATAAAGGGAAAAAACTTTTGAAAATAATTTATCAGCCAGAGCTTTTAATTTTTCTAATTCGAACTTATTTTCTATGTCGATTAATGGTCTAGTATGTATATTGCCGTTTCCAGCATGTCCGTATAATACATAAGCCATTTTATATTTTTTATACTGAAGTAACAAGAATTTCAGATAGTCAAAGAGATGAGTGGCATCAACCACAGTATCTTCTATTAACCCTACAGGTTTTCTGCTTCCTACGGTCATTTTCATCACATTATTGAGCACATTCTTCCTTGAATCCCAAATACGGTCTGAACTAATAGTGTCATATGATGTCTCTAGTATTTCGGCATATTCAGATAGCGTTTTTTTACAGTTTAAAAAATTTCTATCTATTTTTGAATGGTTATTCCCGGTAAATTCAACATATAACAAGCATCCATCATTAATTGTGGTATAGACTAGTCCATTTTTTGCATTCTCTGAATTTTTTTTATAACAAAATACAGAACTATCAAGTAATTCTAAGGCTGATGGTAAATATTTTAGGATTGTTGGAATATGTCTAACTGCTAGCAATACATTTGAAAAACCCATTACTAATGTATATTTAAAGAGAGGCAAGTCGAGAATTCTAAACTTTGCTAACGTTATTATCCCCAAAGTAGATTCTGAAGCTGCAATCAATTTTTGAGGATGAAAATCACCATTTTCTATCACCGAATCAAGACGATAGCCGCACGAATTTTTTGTTACTTTTGGATACTTTAATCTAATAAGACCTAAGACATTTGGAGAAAGTAATTCTTTTAATTTTCTTATTTTTTCATATTCCTTGGTATTAGGTAATGAACTAAGATGTGATGATTTTAATGAATTCACAATTCCATCTGAATAAACTACTTCCAGTTGTTCTAGAAAATCTATCGTGCTTCCATAGCCTAATGCATGGATTCCACTGGAATTGTTAGCGATCATGCCTCCGATGGTACAATAGTTACTGCTAGCGGGATCAACTGGAAAAATTTTGTTTCTTTTTTTTAGTTCCTTATCCAAAACTGCTTTAACAATCCCCGGTTGTACAACTACATAATTATTTTCTAATTCTATTATTTTATTCATATTTTTGGTAAAATCTAAAGATATTCCATCAGTAAGAGATTGTCCCAACAGTCCAGTTCCAGCACCTCGTGCCGTAATTGATTTATTTTTATAGGTAGCATATCTACAAATTTCAGATATCTCCTCGGTTTCCTTAACTCTAATTATGATCTCAGGAATTGTTGTATAGTTACTAGCATCTACTGAATAGATTTTTCGGCTCCATTCGTCTGATAAAACTTCACCCTTTGCAATACGTCTAAGATCGTCTGAAATATTATATTTTGGCAATAGTAATTAATATAGATTGTAATCTATAAATTAATATCAATTTGTTTTCAGTAAAACTGCCTCAATCTTTGCTATTAAATAAATAGATCTGTCTTTTTCCAAATTGATTATTTAATAGCCAAAAACTTAAGGCATTTATTTTAAATTAAATTATATTAAAAATAAACAAATTTAATATGTACATTGTCGTATAATATAATATGGATAATCTATTAACATCCATTAGATATTGTGCAATATGTAAAGAATATGTCATTTGCGAAACAGATCCGCTAAAAAATCAAATTGTAAAATGTAATATTTGTGGATCTGAGTTACCTCCTCTCGAGGATTTTTGTTATATTGATAAGCCTCTTTATATAGGTTGATTTTCATTTAATGTTCTAAATAACTCATCAGTTATCTATTTACTAATTTTAAAGATTTCTATATTGTAAACGGTTAGGAAGTGTTAATTTTTAACTTGCCTATTCGTTTTTAAAAAAAATAATTATGATATTAAATGTAACTAACCAATACCATATTTGTTTATTCAAATTAATATTTCTTTAGAGTTAATTTATCTTTTTTAAAAAAAAATTTTAAATTTCACTTTTAGATTAAGTGATTTATCTGTTGTACTTGCATACATAGGTAACAGATTCACTTACCAACATAGGTAACATTTTTTATCTGCTTAACTTTCTTGTTCCCATTATGATTATTTAATCTTCCTTTAGAAAGGAACATTTCAGATGGAGTATATCCATTGATACCACCATGTTCTCTTTCTTCGTTATATGCTTTAACAAACATAGAATACATTTTTCTTTCCATCTTCTACATTGTGAATATTTTCTACTGCCAGAAACTCATTCTTTACTATCTTGTTATATACCACAATTTTACCTTGTAGTTGTGGATACCGTGTAGGAATGGATTTATCTTTAATGTTATTACGTTGTAGAAAATGTCTGAATATTTTATTTTAGATGTAAACTGTTTACCATTATCATGTAGTATTTTGTAAGGTTTACCGTTCTCTACAATATAGTCTTCAAGTACTTGGAGTACATCTTCTAGACTTCTCTTTCTTTCAGACCATTCACTTGATACCTTTCTTGAACAATCATCTTCACAACTGATAAAATAGTTCTTTTGAGCACAATTCTCAAGATAAAATGGTCCTAAAATGTCCATCTGTACTATCTGATTTGATTTTTTCATTGCAAGTCTTTTCCATTTTATTATTCCTGATCTTACATGTTAGAATGTTCAGACCATTTCTTTTCAGTATCTTGTATATGGTTTTAGTACTGTGATATCTCCTTTAGTCTTTTTAACCTGAATCTTATACGATTGCATCCAAATCTCTTTGTTGTACGTAAATGGATTAGTTCCTGTTCTATCTCTTTTGTTACTTTTCCTAGTTGTATATTGTGTGGTTTTCTACTTCTATCATTTAGACCTTCTGTTCCATACTTTAGGTATCTGTTCTTCCACTTGTAGTATATCTTTTGGGATATCTGGTATCTAGTATTTAGTACAGATATCAGTCATTGTATCTCCTGCTGTCCATTCTTTTTCATGAATTAGATTATATTTTGTTTGTAATTCTATTTTATATACACTTCCTAGCAGAACTAGAAAGTGTTATCCATGTCAGTAAATGAAATTGTAACCTATGTTGGTAAGTACAACAAATAACAACTTTATCTTACTCCTTATTCTATATCAATATTAAAAATATTTTAATATGGAATTTTTAATAACTAAATTATAAATAATTAAAAAAGCATAAATCAGAGGCGAAAATAAATAAAAATAGAGTTTTTATTTATATAAAAATCAATATCAGGTTAGAAATTTCTTCTATAAACTACTAATTATAAAATATAATAATTGATTAATTAGTAAAATAAACCTTTAATAATTAATCAAATGGTTTAATTCATAAAGTCATATCAATTAGTTACATGAGGATTAAATACAATAAAGATAGGAGAAAAATTTTTGATAAATACTTGTATGGCTGTCCTTGTTGTCATTTATCTAGATACATAGTACTAAGTGAAGACATTCCTGACCCTGCTTACCACAAATACGAACTGTATTGCCATAGTTGCAACGTTGTATTTGCTCCTATGCATGCTGTCCTACCATTTGAGTTTAACCGATGAAGTGGGAGAACATCCTTAACTTCATTTTTTTTATATTTTTCTAGAATTCGTGTCTGATTAATTTTATTATCTATTTTTCTTTCTTTTGTTAAGTTTTAGTACCAGATATGCAGCAATTCCCCATAGAACAAATGCAGGGATATGTAACTGATAGAACCAAGCCACACCACCCAAAACTGCGCATACCATCCCTGTTATTCCCATTATTTTTTTTCTGTTCACCAATCAAATGAAAATGAAAACATTTGCTATAAATAGGTATTTTGGAGGAAAACAATTTTTTAAAATATATACTGTAAAATATTAGGAATATACAAAATTCTATAAATTTGTTTCTTTCGATAAAATATTTGAATTTTCAAAAAGTTATTAATCCTACTTTACGACGAATTTATAAATTATTTAAAATCAAACTTTTAATTCACGTATATAATTATATTATTTTAATTTATTAGAAATTAGATCTCAGGTTATGTTTAAAATCTGATAATTTAATATCGTTAATATCATTTCTACATAAGTTTTATTTTTTTTCGAACATAATAGCTAAAATCTAGAATTTCTTTGTCATAATATGGTCTTGCTATTATTTGTAAACCAATCGGCATTTTTGT
This sequence comes from Nitrososphaeraceae archaeon, assembly GCA_042138015.1. Classification (GTDB taxonomy): domain Archaea; phylum Thermoproteota; class Nitrososphaeria; order Nitrososphaerales; family Nitrososphaeraceae; genus TH1177. The sequence goes on from JBHIVA010000034.1 coordinate 18,513, forward strand.
AAACCTATTGAAACCTATTGGAATAGTTAACGCAGGAAATCCTATACTGTTAAAAAGTATAGTATTACGTAATAATGCCTCCCTTACTTTAATATCTTTATTTTCAATTTTTACTTTGATAGTTTTACTTTTAGGAGCAGTTATTATGGTAGTAGGAGTTAAAAAGAAATCCACATTGTTAAGTATCCTTTTGAAGTAGTATTTAATTCTATGTATTGTGTTTATTGCATCTTGATACCTTTCAATTGAGACATTTTTTCCTTCTAATAGCATATCTCGAACTTCTGGACTATATAATTTATAATATTTATCCATAAGATGGTTATGAATTTTCCATGCTTCATAACGTCGTATTAGTAACCATGAACTATAAATTAAATCATTTGTTAAGGAAATATCTATGTTTACCACTTTTATTTTTATATTTATTAATTTTTTTATAAATCTATTAAAGCATTTTCTAACTTCTGATTCTAGATAATCCGTGAAATATATTTTAGGAATTCCTAATAATATGTTTGGCTTTTGAGAATAATATCTCTTAGTGTATTTAAGATATTTTATAGATTTTTTTTCACACAAATTGTCAAAAATTAGATTACAATCTGATATATTTCGTGTGAGTATTCCAACATGATCAAGAGAGGGAGACAAGTCAAATATTCCACTTCTACTAATTAAATCATAAGTGGGTTTATAGCCTATAATTCCACATAAGGAGGCAGGTACTCGGATCGAACCTCCAGTATCTGTTCCAATGGAGAAAAAAACCATACCGGTGGCAACTGCTACTGCAGATCCTCCACTTGAACCCCCAGAAATTCTTTTAACATTGCAAGGATTTTTCGTATTTCCATAAAAAAGGTTTTTCCCATCTATTCCAGATGCAAATTCATTGAGATTATTAGTACCTAGAAGAATCGCTCCTGCTTTTCTTAGTTTTTTAATAACGATGGAATCACAAGAAGAAATATTATTTAAAAATATTTGCGAACCTTTAGTTGAGCGAATTTTATTGGCAGAAATATTATCTTTTATCGAAAATGGAATACCGTGTAATTCTCCTAAATAATTTCCTTTCTTAATTTCCTTTTCCATAGAATAAGCTTCTTCTATAGCATTATGTTCAAGAATGGTAATAAACGAATTTAAAATCGAATTATATTTTTCTATTCTACTGATACAAAATTTTGTCAAATCTACTGGAGAAATTTTTCCAGATCTTACTTTTTGACTTAGGTCTAGAATAGAAAAATCTGAATAATTTATACTTTTCATTACTGTTTAATTTTAAATAAAAATTTTTTTAGTTTTATAGAATGATAATCAGATCATACTCCTTTATTAAAAAATAAAAGTGGTTTAGGATTTCAGTACTGCTGATATAGCCAAACTATTTCCAGACTTGAAATCTATAGTTTGTTTTGATTTGTTAAATAGTGCAATTGCATTAATGTCTTTAATCTTCCTCTCCTCTCCTGTTATAGGATTCTCTCCTTCCATTTTATCATCAAAGTTCACGATAAATAATCCATTGTTTTTGCTCAAACTTTGTATTTTCTCCATTTCTACCGAGACACCATCATGGTTTTCTCCTTTCTTGTCTATATGCATTACAATAAATTGCAGGTTAGGATTGCTTGGAAGATTCAATGTTGCGCGACCATCTTTTAATTCACATGGAAAGAAATCACCGAGTAATACAGGAGTTTTTGGTCCTATCTTACCAGTTAGGGGTATTGAACTAGATTGTGTCAAACACTTATCATTCTTGTACTTTATTATTTTTTTAGTATGATAGTGATGTTTACGATCGTTATCATTGTTATGTCTATCCCCATCATCATCATATTTATTTAGATCTTTAATAATTACATCTCCGAATTTTTCACCTGCTACCTGTATAATTGTAGGAGCGAAGATCTGTGTGATATCTTCTCCTTGTGCTATTTGAATATTGAGAATTTTTGCGATTTGCTTAATCTCGTCTTCATCTAGGTCTCCTGTTGCGATCATTCCAGTTAATGCTTCCAATGACTGACTTACAGCTCCTGTAGGATTATTCTTTAATTCTTTATCAACTAAATTTTTAAGATCTCCTGTTTTTCCTCCTTCAAGTGCAATTTGTTCAGATATTTGTTCTGCTACCTGTTCTACTCTTCCTTCATCTATTTTGACTTCTTGTATAGTTTCTTGACTTGTTTCTTGATCAATATTCTCACCAGATTCAGCTACTTGAGAGGATTCTTGTGAAGATTGTTGAGTTGAATCTCCGTTCTCTACATCAGAGTTCTGGCTAGTTTCTTGACTTGTTTCTTGATCAATATTCTCACCAGATTCAGCTACTTGAGAGGATTCTTGTGAAGATTGTTGAGTTGAATCTCCGTTCTCTACATCAGAGTTCTGGTCTAAGTCTTGCTCAGAATCTTGATCTACATCGCCTTCTTCAGAGGACCCCTGTTGCAAGCTTTCTTGAGATGAATCTTGGAAAGATTCTCCTTCTTTTACTTTGGATTCTTGATCAGAGTCTTGCTCAGAATCTTGATCTACATCGCCTTCTTCAGTAGAACTTGAACTAATCGCTTTGAAAGCATGATCAAAAGATTTTTCCTTGTCTTCGTCAGATTTCAGATCAGATTCATCTTTAGACACAAAATCTATATCACTCTCTTCACTGTCCTTTGCTCCTAGGCTAAAAATTTTATCAAAAACTGATCCTAATTTACTCTCTTTTTTGGGTTCTTCGAAACTAGATTCATCTAATTTTTCGTTATCTTTTGAATCCTTGGATTTCTCTGTAAGTTCTTGCTTTGAATCATCTTTCTCTAAATCAGTATTCTCGTATTGTTCTCCAGACCTAAACGCCAGTTGTAATCCACCAATATTTTCCTCGTCAGATTTTGAATTTTTTGAATCAGAATCGGAACTATCAAACGATTCAAAAGTTTTTGAAGACTCACTTTCGGATTCAAAGTCATCATCTTTAGAATCGGATTCAAAGTCATCATCTTTAGAATCGGATTCAAAGTCATCATCTTTAGAATCGGATTCAAAGTCATCATCTTTAGAATCGGATTCAAA
>JBHIVA010000035.1:0-21082 GCA_042138015.1 Nitrososphaeraceae archaeon
AAGAGCAAGAAGAATCATCAGTGTCAGCAAAAGAGCAAGAAGAATCATCAGTGTCAGCAAAAGAGCAAGAAGAATCATCAGTGTCAGCAAAAGAGCAAGAAGAATCATCAGTGTCAGCAAAAGAGCAAGAAGAATAAAAGTAGATTAAGTACTAATTTATGTACTATTTATCTAATTCTTATTTTATACATATTAAACTAACAATATTTATTTTAAAGAAACTTAAACATTCGCACCTGCAATTGAAAAATGAGAATTATTAAAGATAATAATTTAATTCCATATTTTTTGTATTGAAGGAAAAAAAAGAGTTTTAGAAAATACTTGATGATGCACGTTATAAAATTGAACCTTGTGAAGTATTATTTGAACATAGGTTATTAAGTTCTAACCGATAAATCTAAGCTAATGGAAACTTAAGGATTTGGCAATTATATAGTAAGTACTCCACTGTATTGATCTTTATCTATAAATTTACTATTATTACTTTGTTCGCACTACCCATAAATATCTGAAAATCAAATGAGAATTTTATGAATGAAATTAAATATGTGATAGATGGTTTATCATATTAACTATTACTGCGATAATTCTAGCGTTATTTAATACACCTAAACAAATTGAAGATATAGATATTAATATAATCGTAGTTCTAGGAATAGGGTTATTAATCATGATTTTAGATAAAAGACATGACAGACATATTCATGAAATTATTCGTAACCAAAATAAAATAATATCAGAGATCCACTTCACAATTAATGAAGAAAAATTAATACTTGAAGAAATTAAAAATAAATTCAAAGAATAGTATAATAAGGTAAATTAATTTTTCGGTGCTTCAATATTAAACTGATCATAGGTAAATCTTCTTTTTCTTCCAAAAGGCCTGAACGGTCTTCCGTTCCCATGATAAAATTTGGAAAAGAATTCTACATACAACAACCTAGCACCCTGTATTCCTGGTTCAAAGACACCTATGATAATATTAAAAATGTGACCTACAAATAGAATTATAATTCCTAAAATAGCTTGAGGTAGAGGATTATCGATAGTTTTAAGAAAAATAAAGTCTATTACATGCGCAAGTATGATTGAGGCTAACAAGATTCCTACAATTCTAGTATATGATAGTATATGACTGATTATGGATGGTAGTTCCATCATTGCTCTAACTCCTTCACCATAAAACATTAGACCAATTCCACCTAAGATCAATCCAAAATAAACAGCACCTGTGATACTACTCATTGGATTGAGATCTTCATTATTTATCATGCCTAGACCCAACAAGGCTATTCCCCAACCAAAGGCTAACCATCCTACCTTCGCTAGTACGTGTTTTTTCTGTCCTTCTCTAAGAGCATTAAGTATACCTAAAACTAGTCCGAACGAAACCAATCCTAGTCCAATATAACCACTAAATAGCAATAATTTTCGTAACCCAAAAGTGCTTAGTGGATCTAAGAAATTGCCACCCGGTTCTAATATTTCTCCATCAGCTCCTATTATCACTCCACCAGGTGGTAAATTAAATCCGAAATTGTCATTTAAATATGTAAACAAATAACCATTCAAATGGAAGCCAAAATAAAGATTGAAAACAAATCCTAGTATAATTGTGAAAATACAACCTGGTATCATCACCTTGGCTAATTTTACCATTTGGGTAGGTCGCAATATTGTTAGGGCAAATTTTCGCAAAAATGTTGGCATTATATTAAAATTGCGTTTTTTCTTCTCTACACGTCTAATTACCCATAAACAGACAAGTAATATTACCAATCCATATCCAGCATCACCTATCATCATTCCATAAAAGAAGGTAAAAAAGAAGGCAAAAATCAGTGTTGGATCAAATTCTGTACCTGCAGGTAACGAGTAAAACCTTATAAAAGATTCGTAAACTCTGAATTTTTTTGGATTAGAGAGAAGAGTTGGAGGATTTTCTTTATTTTCTAGCATGAAAATCGTTGTTCCTCTAGCATGTTTTTGAAAAGCAGAATCTATATTACCTATTTCTGATTTGGGAACCCATCCTTCTAATGCGTATACATCGTCTGTCACTCCTAAATTTTCAACAACTTCTAGTTTTTTATTTTCTATCTCTAATTGTTCTTCCGCACCTTTGAGAAATTTATAGTATTTTTTAGAATATTCAATCTCATTGTTATTTATTTGTCTTAATTTTTGATTAAGGTCAGTCAGAATATTTTTCTGGTTATTAACAACTATAGAAGGTTTTCCTTTTAATTTTGGAACTGCTTCTAAATGAACTCCATGTTGATTAACAGCTGAAGCTATTATATTAGATGGAAAATTTGGGGGAATAAGAAGGATAAAATGAGTGATTTTACCACTTTCCTTTGAATAAGTCATAATATTTTTGTTTTGAGCTTCGAGTGACTTTTTAAAATCAGAATATTTTTCATTCTCTACACGTCCAAAATAAGACCTAACAAAAGATAAATGTAAAAGGCTCAGATCTTCGTTAAAAAAAGAAAATTCTTCAAGTAGTTTTATGTTATTTTCTGTTTCTCGAATGTCAGTCAAAATCTTATCTTTTTCTCTCTCCATTGAAGCAATTTTAACATCAAAATCCATTGACTTTACAGTTTGAATAAGTTCCTTGATAGATAAGAAACCTGATTTCCCTACCACGGGTAAGGGAGGAAGGACATTCAGTAATGCTCTCACTCTAAGCAATTGGTCTGAGATCTCTCTATGCAAATCACTTTCTCTTTCTTCATGTAGAAATGAGTTTGCTTCTTTAGAAAGAGGTTCTATTTGAATTACCCTCATCTCATGAAGTATTGACAATACTTGTTGTCTATACTTTTTTAACCCTATTACTGCAATTTTAGTCATTGGAACTGGTTTTAAGATTGTAGACATGTTATTTTATTATCTCCTAGATTCCAGAAAGTAGGATATTAATTATTTCTTTGATAGATTTATCATCTAACTTTATTGACATTTCCTTTGATTTGTTTTCCGCATCCTTCAAGATCTTATCAGCTTCCTTGGAAGCATTATCTTGGGCTTGTTGTATGCTTGTATCTATCAATTTTTTTCCTTCAAGTTTTGTGGTAGATATGGCATTTGCCAATTCGTTGTTTAATTCTTCAATTTCTTTTTCTACTTTTTTTCGATGAACCTCAATTTCTGAATGTACCCTCTCTTCTGTTTCTTTAATTCTCTTTAGAGATTCTATGTATTGTTCTTGTGAATTAGACATCTTAAATCTTATACACCCAGAAAATGTTTTCCTACAAAGAATAGTAAAACTGTCGTACCTATAATGTTTCCAATTTTAAATGCCCGTCCAATGAGATAAAATTTCTTTTGCTGATCATTAGCAAAATTTCCCTTTTTATTTTTGTTATTATGCTGCATGAATTTCTAACTCCTCTTTTTTTAAAGATTTTTCCTCACGTTCTCCCATCTTTCTTTTAACTGTCTTTAACATAATGAATGTATCACGTTCAATTTCGTCGAGTCTAAAGGTAATAAATTTTAATGCTACCAGTAACCTAGGAATAAAGACATTTTCTATTGCATTAGCTTTACGTTTTGTCTTTTCAATTTCATAAAGTAATTTACGTAAGGCGGTTTCTTTCTCTGCAACTTCTAGTACAATCTTATGAACTTGTTGAAATGATCTTATAGACTCATTTATTGAGGTAGGAATCTCTAATAGATGTTCTGCAAGTAGCTCTTTCTGTCCTCCAACAAGTTTTGGAATATGAACTCCCATAATGCTTTTTGACATTACTTGCAGGTTTCCAATTTGAGATATCTTCATAGCTTCATTCTCAAGTCTCATAGACCCTTCTAGCATTTCAGACATTCTAATTGTCTCGTACCCTTTAATTAATTCTGTTTGAAGACTTCCTCTGAGTGCTGCAGCAGTCTTACTCGTATTAAAAAATTCTAGAATTAGAGCCTGACGTTTCAACTTTAATAATTTTAAGCCTTTCTTTGCTATTACAACTCTACGTTTAGTCCTAATGTATTCAAGTCGAGTGGGTCTGATATTGGTTCCCAAAGACACCTTTTACAACTCACTCTCCTGTTTCTATAGTTGGTTTCTTTCTATATTTTGTAATGAATTCAGATTTTATACGCTTCATTTCTGATTCTGGTAGATCGCTTAATAAATCCCAACCTATATCGAGAGTCTGTTCTATAGATCTATTTTCATCTATACCTTGATTAACAAAATGTTTTTCAAAATTATTTGCAATTTTTAAATTTTTTCTATCTATATCACTAAGTGCTTCTTCTCCAACTATAGCAGATAATGCCCTTGCATCCTTACCTTGGGCATATGTTGCATACAGCTGATCGGCGAGATTTCTATGGTCTTCTCTGGTTCTTCCACTACCTATACCTTGGTTCATAAGCCTTGATAAACTGGTAAGTACATCAACTGGGGGTTGTATATTAAGTCTATGTAATTCCCTACTCAAGACTATCTGACCTTCTGTAATATATCCAGTCAGATCTGGAATAGGATGTGTTATATCATCGGCAGGCATTGCAAGAATAGGAATTTGAGTAACCGATCCCTTCCTGCCTTTTATTTTTCCAGCACGTTCATAAATTGATGACAAATCTGTATACATGTAACCAGGGTATCCTCGTCTCCCTGGTACTTCCTCTCGTGCAGCAGAAATTTCTCTTAAGGCTTCACAATAATTTGTCATGTCTGTAAGTATTACAAGAACATGCATTTCACGTTCGTACGCGAGAAATTCTGCTGTAGTCAAAGCGAGCCTTGGAGTAAGAATACGTTCCATAGATGGATCTGAAGATAAATTAAGAAAAAGTACACTTCTTCCCAGCGCACCACTTTCTTCGAATTGTTTAATGAAGAAGTTTGCTTCTTCACTTGTTATTCCCATCGCAGCAAAAACAACAGAAAAACTCTCAGCAGCACCTAAAACTTTTGCCTGTCTGGCTATCTGAGTTGCTAATAGATTATGAGGCAATCCAGCCCCGGAAAAAATAGGGAGTTTCTGGCCCCTTACGAGTGTATTCATTCCATCTATATTAGACATGCCAGTTTGTATAAATTCAGAAGGTTCTTCTCTAGAATACGGATTAATTCCTGAACCTACCAAATCAAATTTTTCCTTAGAAATTATTTTAGGACCGTTATCTCTTGGCTTTCCTAGTCCATCAAAAGTTCTGCCAAGCATTTCATCTGAAACAGATATTGTAGCTGTTTCGCCCAAAAATTTCGTTGATGTTCCAACTGTTCCTAATCCAAATGTAGGCCCAAATATTTGCACTACAGCTAGCCCTTGACTAGTATCAAGAACCTGACCTTGTCGCCTATCTCCATTAGCTGATTTTATTTCGACCATCTCTCCATATGCCGCATCTTGAACACCTTCAACGAACATTAACGGACCAGCTATCTTAGATATCGTTTTGTAGGCTATATTTGACATTGCTAAAGAGTAACCTCCATCAATAACTTATCAAATTGTTCTTTCATATTTATCTTAATCTCATTTACCAACTGTTCGACATCCTCTTCCTTTGTCCATTTCATTTTAGATAATAATTTTCTTACCTCAAGAGATCCTATTTTAGAAGATGGTATACCTTTTTTTATAGCTTCAACCTCCATTTTACCAAATTCCAATATCATTGAAAGCATAAGTGATTGTTTTTTTATAGATGTATATGTGTCCACTTCATCATAAGCACTTTGTTGTAAATAATCCTCTCTAATAGACCTAGCTGTATCCAAAACACCTTTTTCTGGCTCGGGCAATGCATCATAACCTATCAATTGGACAATTTCTTGCAATTCAGCTTCTCTTTGTAAAATTTCTAATGCTTCTTTTCTTAATTGAATCCATTCAGATGAAACATTCTTTTTGTACCAATCTGTCATATCGTCAGCATATAAAGAATAACTTGTTAACCAATTGATAGATGGAAAATGTCTTCTTGATGCTAAATTAGCATCTAGTGCCCAAAAGACTCTCGTTACTCTCAACGTATTTTGTGAAACAGGTTCAGAGAAATCTCCTCCAGGTGGAGAGACCGCTCCAACCAATGTTAGTGACCCTACTCTATCTTCTGGTGAAATAACAATTGCCTTACCTCCTCTTTCATAAAATTCTGCCAATCTTCTTCCAAGATATGCAGGATATCCTTCTTCACCAGGCATCTCTTCCAACCTTCCTGAAATCTCTCTTAATGCCTCTGCCCATCTAGAGGTACTATCTGCCATTAAAGCCACATCATAACCCATATCTCTATAATATTCACCCATTGTAATACCAGTATAGATACTAGCCTCACGTGCTGCCACTGGCATATTAGATGTGTTGGCAACTAGAATTGTCCTTTCCATTAGTGGGCGCTTTGATTTAGGATCTTCTAATTCTGGGAAAGTTGTAAGAATCTCTGTCATCTCATTTCCCCGTTCCCCACATCCAATGTAAACTATGACATTACTATCTGCCCATTTTGCAAGCTGTTGTTGTGTTACTGTTTTTCCACTACCAAAAGGTCCAGGAATGGCGGCTGTACCACCTTTAGCAACTGGAAAGAATGTATCCAGTACACGTTGTCCAGTAAGTAAAGGAGATTCTGGAGGAAGTTTTGCTTTTACTGGTCTGGGTGTTCTCACCATCCACCAGCTTGATAGACCTATATCTACAGATGTGTTACCGGTTTTAACCTGAGCTACATTCTCATTAACAGTGTATTTACCTTCTGTTATATCTGAAATTTGACCCTTAACTCCAAATGGAACCATTATTTTATGGTTAATTAATGGTGTTTCTTGAACTTCACCTATTATTTCACCTTCTGATACATCGTCACCTTTTGTCTTTATAGGAATGAAATCCCATTTTTTCTGTTGATCTAACGCAGGAATTACTTTTCCTCTGCTAATAAAATCTCCACTTTTCTCTCTTAGAACATCCAGAGGTCTTTGAATACCATCATAAATAGATGTAAGTAAACCAGGTCCTAGTTGCATAGACAATGCTCTCTTTGTATTCAGAACCTTTTCCCCTGGCCTAAGACCTGAAGTATCTTCATAAACCTGTATCGTTGATTTATTGCCTTCTAGACGAATAATCTCTCCTAACAAACCTAATTCCCCAATACGTACAACATCATACATTTTTGCTTCTTCAACATCTGTAGCAACTACTACTGGACCAGAAATACGTGAAACGAATGAATTAGACATACCACTAGTTTTCTCCTTATTATCCTATTTTAATGCTTATACCCAAAACGCGTCTAGCTAATGATGAGATCGATTCTTCATGAATGTCACCTTGTAAAGATGGCATAAATATAACTAGCGGTTCTATAGAAGCTTCAACCCTAGCACGAAATACATGCGGTAGAGACTCTCTAATAAATTGACTTGCAATAATCATATTAAATTTATGAGAAAAGAAAAGGTTCTCCATAGTTTTCAATGATTCATCTGTTCCGTTTACAATAAAAGTATCGTCTACCCCTAAAAGACGATAACCTAAAACAAGTTGTCTATCTCCAATCACAGCTATACTACCATGTGATTCTGAATTTTGTTTCGACATTTTATCTCTCACTCAAGAAGAACTGACTTTATTCGTTCAACAGGAAGATGGTATTGTTTTCCAAACGCTATTCTTTTTATGTTATCCCATTCGTATTCCGCATTTATAATAAAGTAAAATATAGTCCCTAATGACAGGGAAATGTGTTTTAATCGTTTTACATAAGAATTGTTGATATACTTATCGAAGGCTACTTCAAAATCTATCAAACTATTGGTTTTCCTAAATGTTACCAAATATTCATCTAACTTATAATACTCTTGTATCTTACTTAAAAATTCTTCATTATTTTTAAAGCCAAATATCTCTTGTAAAGTTTCAATGGAAATTTTACCTCCTTTAATGAGATGTTTATTGACAATATCCATTTCCAGTTCAGATTTTTTTCCCTTTAATATACTTAAAATATTTTTTTTGTCTATTTGAGCTCTGAATAAATCTCTTACTATGACTTCATCGCCTTGGAAAAACTTTAATGATTCCATTAGAGAGGTATAGTAATATGACATGAGGTCAGCCATCATAGGACCAATGTCTCCTGTTTTCTGATAGGAATCTAGGTGTTGCATCAATATAGGTCCGTATCTGTACTTTACCAGCTGATTTACTACACCTTCAACATTAGTTTGTGACAATATTATTTTCATTTCATCGTGAGAAATATTTCCAGCTGAAATACCTGCTGGAAAATTTCGGCTAGATACAAGAAAATGTTCTGTCTCCGTAATAGTACGTCCAGTTATCTTTGAAGAAAGAATTAATTCAATGTTATGAATATCCCATTTTAATAAATATGATCTGATGGCAGCCTTTCCGCTAAAAGGTGTAGCTTCCAATGCAAGCTTGTTTACTTCGACAATCCGTCTGTTTAAAGCAACTTCTAAAAGCTCAGGTGAAGAGTATAAGGAAGCAGCCCTTTCGATCTCTGGTCCATAAGGCGTAGATTCCAACAACCTAGTAAGTTCTGGAACATCCTTCGCTTGTAAAAGAGTATGGATAAAATCTTTTGTAAGAAAACTTGAAGATATCGCTTGTAATCTACCAAAAGAGGATGCATAGGAAGAGGTAGTCATTCTGACAGTGTAGCTTTCTCTAACAGAAAGCCTTTTATGTTATCTTCATTGGTTCTTAAAAGTTCGTCAAAGGTTAAGTCTAGTTCAATTGTACCTTTTTTGTCTTCCGCTATCAATCCACCGATAGTATTGATTGGAGATCCAACAGTTAGTTTCTTTTCTTTAAAAATACTATGATCTTCTTCCCGGCAATATATGGTAACATCATTACCTAACCTTTTTTTAGCATAATTCACCATTTTCTCCATAACTTCTTTATATTCAGGTTTTTGTGTATAGTTTTTTAATTCCTGTCTAATCATATTAAAATTTGAATCCATATTTGCATTTATTGCATCAAAAAGGATTTTTTTTGCCTCGAGTTTTGAGGCCTCTATAAGTCTTGATCTCTCTCTTTCCGCTTTTGCCTTTGCTTCATTCTCATAATGTTCTTTTAATTCCTTTATAGTTTGTTCTTTAGTTTTTCGATTACTTTCCTCTTTTTCAAATAACGTATTATCTAGAAGATCTATTTTTCTTTTTTTTCTCTCCTCGATCTCTTGGATAAAGTTATCTAAGTTTGTCATTCAATCATTCGCCGGCTATAATATACCTAGCAAGAGAATTATTCCAAGTACGAATCCGATGATCCATAGTGTTTCGGGTATAACGAAGAAGAATAGAACCTGTCCAAACTTTTCGGGTTTTTCTGCTATAATTCCCATACCTGCAGCTCCAATACCTTGTTGGGCATTTCCTGTACCTATCAGACCGCCTGCTATCGCTATTGCTGCAGCTATTGCAAGCAATGGTTTGGTAAGCCCAGAACTTGTTGCTGCTGTCGCTTCTTCTGCTGCAAAGACGTGCGTATACGATAATGTAAAAACTGCTATCGTCAAACCTGCGATTATTGTAATTACAGACAATTTTGAAGGATGATATCGCATCATTGTTAAATAAAGTTATTATAAGGGTCTATTAAGAGTTTTCTTAAAAATTACATTACTGATTTTTAATTATTTTCAAAATTTTTTAAATAATTTCACTATTGTAAAACAAATAATATTTTGTTATATTCTATATCATGAGTTGAGATGTTTATAAATCAAAATAATATATCATTCTTGATCTGATAAAAAATTGTTATACTTAATTTAATAATATATTAATAGTCTAAATTCTTACTATGGAAGATAACGTAAGGCAACATGTATTGGAATATGTATCGAAAATATATCTTTTATAGAATCATAAATAATATAAGTAGAGCTCAAATCGATATTATCAAATGAGAGATCTATAATTTTATCTTTAACATTAACGTTGGTAGCGTGCATTACAGGAAAATTTATCCGTATTTTATTTTTATCGCCATTGTATTCATGAACAGAATCTGTAATTACCTTAACGTTTTTAGCAATTATCTTAAATCCCAGTAAGTCATATCGTAACGATGGAATTATATATTCAATCTTTTTACTAGTTTCTAAAACTTTGTTCCTAATATTTTGATCTGGAAAAATTTGTTTTGAATCAATTTCTATAATATATTCAAAGTTCTTGACAAAATCAAATAGGTCATATCCTATAGAATTGAAAATATTAAACGTACTTGATGAATTTATATCCTTTAAATCAATTGTGCTTGAAACAGAATACAAGTTATAGTTTATAAAAATACATATTAAAATTGTTATTATCAAATAAAGGAAATTATCTTTAATTTTCATTGATTTGGACAAATTAAATAGATTAAAAATGATATTTAAATTTATTTTCACCGATAGTGATTCATATTACTATTGAATTATTTAGTTATTGGTTGCATTTAACAATACCTGAGGTAAGATTTAGACTTTAATCCTCCTAAAATGATCATATTGATGTATTTGATATTCTAATTATTAATTAATCACATCATCTATAATTTACATATACCACGATGATTATAGTAGATAATTTATGGAATGTTCATAAATAGATTTATTATCATAATCGTTTTTTTTTTTGCTTACCTCCCAAGTTAAATTATATTCCTAATGGAATAGAACATATACAATTATTATATATTCTGTAATCATACTCTTAATTTAAATGATATTTAGAACTAAATAGCATAATTATTCAATAATGTAGTTTAAATATAAATTATTTATTTCTAAAAAAAGGACTTATCTAACCTACAATAACATTTACTATGGATTCCAAGTATGTGAAAATATGCATATTATATTATTTTTAGGAAGATTTTTTCTCTCTAGCCTCTTCTTCTCTAGCATATCTTCCTCTTTCTTCATCAGTTCTATCTCCACTAGTTGTTTTTGATTCTCCTTTTTTTATAGCCTTAAGTCTAGCCTCTTCTTCTCTAGCATATCTTCCTCTTTCTTCATCAGTTCTACTATGCTCTTCCACAATATTATATCTGATTTAAAATACTTAAGTCTTTTCTAATTTCTCAAATTAAAAGTCATTAGATAAACTATTTTTTGACTATTTTATAGGTGGCGAAATTATTAAATATTTTAGCTGGTCTGATTACAGGTCAGTAGTGTCTTATTCTTTTCATGAACATTCAACGGAATTTTTATGTTAGGATAAATTCTTGTTCCCATTTTTAATGACAACGATTTTTTGAGATAATTTAGTTAAAAATCTATAATATTAATAATTCAAATTTTAAATGTAAATTTTAAATTTTGAAAAATATTTATTATTTTTAAAGCGAAAATTAGATAATTGATTTGGAATTTGATTTTTAATAAATTATAAATTGTAGGAATAAGCATAGTATAAAATTATAACTTATTCCATTACAAAAAGTTAAAAAATACTTATAAAAGTTTATTTTATTTATTTTTAAGTAAAGGGTTTAACCATTCTATAAAGCTAGCATAATTCATAGAGCGGACATCTTCTAAATAACTTGGAAGTATTTTTATAAACTTAAAATGGTTATATAGTTCAAAGGATAAAACGGGATCTGTTAGATCCCCTCTAATGATTTTTTGTGCATATTCTAGAGGAGATATTTTATTAGCATATTCACAATAATTAAATAATCTACCTCCTCCTATCATTCTATTTAAGTTTAGTTTCATAGTTACATATTTTCTTGCATCGTACAACATACTACCTATGCCTTCATGTCTATATTTAGGATGAGTAGATATGTCAGCTCCATAAAGACTGTCTCCATCAATATTATGATTTGTAAACATTCCATTAGAAGTAATTTCGATCCATGTATGATCTGCATAAATAGGATTAAGGGTTACTATAAGAGTACTTGCTGATCCGACAATAGTACCATCGGGTTCAAAGGCAACAAATTGTCCCTCCGGAAAAAGATTTAAATGACTTTCTAGTTCCTCTTTCTTCCATATATTTCCATATCTTGCAAGATATGGCATTGATTCTTTTTGTAGATTTATGATATTTGAAATATCTTCATTTAGAGTATTTCTTACTTTAACTCCTGTCTCATGGGGATGTAGGAGGCTACTCATAATGATACTAAAGCATTACCTAATTTAAATATGGCCTAATTTAAATATGGTTATTTAATAATTTGTTAACTTTTTTGTGGCTAATATATATTAAGAAATTGATAACACTTTTTATTATAGCTGAACACTATTAGGCAAGATCCACCATATAAAAACTAAATTTAATACTATAGAATAATATAATTTAATATTTTATCTTAGTCGATAACGGCTTGTTTTGATTTTTTATAATTTATTATTTTACTTTTGGGATATATTATTACTACTTTAATATTTCGTTCTGAAATGAATATTTTGATTTATTGAGTTCAAGCCATGTTATGATATTTTTTCGGTCAAAAATCTAGTTGCAACTAGTTATATTATAATTATATTATGTCTTACAGATCGAAGAATAATATTGATAGACGATAATTAAATCTATTAATATTCAACATAATTGGGGGTAGTGTTTTCCTTCCTCAGGATCGCTACATATTGATTCTGTATAAGCTTCTTTACCCCCCTTATCCGTAAACTCACATTCCCCTTTGTCAATATCCCATTCGCCATTATAATCTGAACAATATTCCTTGTCATCATTGAATTGTTCAGCAAACAACGCATTGGGTAATGAACTTGTTGATATCATAATTACAATAATAAAAGTCAAAAATGATAAAACTAAACTCATAATATAATTATATCAATACATATTATTATACTTTTTAACTCTAAAAATAATTGTACTAATTGATTAATTTATATGTATAAAAATCTTTTTCAAAAAAACTATTTTTATCTGTGATTAAATACTATAAAATGGTTATTTAAACGAAAAAATTATTTTCCTTATAATTACATTTTATATAAACTTGAAAATATTAAAAATCTATAAAGTCGATAAAAATAACATTGATTTTTTTCAGTTTACCCTTTTTTATATACTAGAATTTGACCTTGTTTAACTTAAAGGGAGATGAGAAATTATTTATCGACAATGATTATTCTAAATGTTATATTAAAGAGTATAATAAATTAATCTAGAACAAACCTAGCTACAGATATTTCTAAGGATTTCTAATTTTCGATAGTTCAATTCAGTTAATTCCATTAAACTTGGTTTGTAGAAATTCTCTTATCATCATTAATTTTGCAATGAATTGATAGAGATTATTTGCTCTAAATATTATTGGATAGGTTATTTTTCTTTCATTATCATTAGCTTCCTCGTATCCGTGCAGCTCTAGTTTGCCACTTTCTAATACAGTGAAGAAAAATTTCCTATTTGTTAGTGTTTCAAAAATTTTTAACTCATAGTCTATATAATTTTTAATTTCCTTTGTAATTAGATTATCTGTCAAATTAATTGGGTTATTCATAACTGTTATACTCCTCTTATCTATATATTAGATGCTATTTCTTAATATTTATTGATTAGTTAACAACATTTGTTATTAGTATGTTGAGATAGTATAAATTTCTTTTATTATTCACTAAGAATATAGCATTTCCTTTATAAATATGCTATGTGTTAAAGAAAAATAATATTTCTATATATAATTTGTATTCTATTTTTTTAGAATTATGGTCTTTACCATAAATCGAAATTAAAGTGTATGGGATTAATTGTTAATATCAATTACTAAATGAGTCAAGTTTTATAAATAAAAAATACCTGATTTTTACCATTTTAATGAATGAATATTTTCAAAGAAAATAATATGTTAAACAAATTTGATCGTCATTTTGCATTGCATCTCTATGATAGTTGTGATTAGTTAATTTATTATTGTTGTTCTTACTAAACTCACTCATGGTAGTTAGTAAAAGAATTAGATTAAAAATAGAGATCGATATTGATATTCCCGCAGATCTAATTGAAGATAAAAACAGACTAAAATTGATTGAAGATGGAATCATAAAAAGTATCTCAAAGGGATTGTATGAAGAAGGAATTTCTTTTCATATAAAAAAAATCCACTTTGATATTTGAATTATGACTTTAAGCAATATTATAAATATGCTGGTAATTCTTCATATATCGCTAAATGTGAATAGAATTAATTTATCTTTGATAAATACCTAATAATAATAAATTAGAATTAGTTGGACATATTGTTATACAAAATTTAATACTATTTGAAAGTAATCATACTATTAATTAAGAATATTATATTACGGGCACATATAGTTACTATAAACAACAAACATCTAAATTTAAAACTTTAGGAATAAATCTTATCCCGAATAAGTTACACGGTAATTTTCTTCATAAATATTGATCATAGCATAAATATTTGTTTGGGAGACAAAGAGAATACGTTTCATATATATATCGATGATATTTCTAAAATCAAATCTCTTCTTATAACATCAAGTTTTGAAATTGAATTTGAAACTTAGCAATATATCATGGAGATATTTAATCTAAAAGATTAAGCTTGATATTAAGTACGCTATTTCATTGTTAATTATTAATAGGTTATTAGAGAATGTAATGCTGATTAATTATATTTATTATACTAGTCAATTATAAAATGAGATAAAATTAAATGATACTTGCTTCAAATATGGACTTTCACATTATTGGGTAATAAAATTTCAAGTTTTATGAATTATTCAAAAGTAAAACGGAAACTTTTATGTTTAAATATATTCTTTAACTTTCCCGATTTTATTGGTATCACCCACTCTTATCCTAAATTGATTAGATTGATTGAATTTTATCTAGTATGTGATAAAATAAGAAGAAATGATATGCTTAATTACAAACACGTCAATGTATTTAAAAGGAAAAGGTGAAGGTGATAAATAATTTGAATTCAAGGGAGAATTTTGAGTTATATTTAACTATTCTTTAAAATCCTAAAAAATAACATGTCTATTATCAACCGCAGCTAATGAATCTAAACACTAACTGCATCTTTTTATATCATAAAATATTAATAGACATATGAGCGATAAATCGAGTGGTTTTGGTGATAATCATGAACCAATTTCTGATAAAAAGGATAGCCAATCTAGTAGAGTTTCTGGTAAAGTAGGATATGGTGAAATTGATCACAAAGAGAATGAATCTCTCACAGAAAAATTAACCGAAAAAACAAGTGAATCTTTATCAGATGTGAAAAAAGAAGGGAAAAAAGGTATTAAGAAATTTTTTTCATGTGAGGGAGAACTTAGTGATATTAAGTCAATAACGTTAGGACTTTTTGCGTTAATTGGGTTCATAATACTAGTTTACTCAATATTTGTGGCAACTGTAGGAAATTCTCTGGCTGCAATAGCTGATACTGTATTTATTGCTGCACTAATCGGATCATTTACTCTAGTTGGAACCATAATAAGTCATCTTTATACAAAAAAATAAAAATTTTTTCTACACTGACAAAATAAACGAGAAAAACACTATTCAGCTAGCGTATATTTTTTTTATTTTTGATTAGATTTTTTTACCATTATTTTAAATTGGAATTAAATTAGTAAGTTTATAAATACAAACTCCCAAACGGCCAGTTCTCGTAAAATTCTTGGTAAGAACTATGCTTAGGATTTTGCAGAAGAGAAATACATTTTCATTGAAAGCTCGAAATAATTTTTTGAGTGGTTAAATAAAATTTTGTAAACGATAGAAATCATTAATTGAGTGACAAAACTAGTCTTGTTCGTGACATTTAAAATTTGATAGTTCTTTTAAACAATTTTGATATATAATTTACCCATCCTATACGGTTTCGTCTTTAAATTACATTCCCAGTGATTGCATTAATCCATAAACCATAATAATAATATTAACTAACCTTCTAATCCAATAAGTATTGGGTAATTAAATTAATTTAAATAAACTAATTCGGCAAATTGTAAATTAAAAGACAGTTGTATCCAATTTTTCTCGAGAGCCGTTGGATCTATATTATTTCCAACATTCTTCTGAAGATACGATATTTCTTGAGTTTGACCAAATACTATATTGATGGTTAGACCTATCACTACTAAAACAATTGATATTAATATTACAGTTAGGTTGAAGCTTTTCATATTTTGATTGAATAGTTAATCTTAAAATAGTTATTATATAAGCTAGAGTGTTAAAAAATGGTGAATATTCATTCCTTTTTTTATAGAATTGAATTTCACTAAGTCTCCAAGGTCGGAAAATACGTATAGGTATTATTCAAATTTATACCAAGAGATTTTTCTTGAATTGAATGTAACAAATGATACTTGTATTTTCAAGAGTTATTAGTAGTGGGATCTTATTTTTTAATTTTCTTTACTTTAATACTAGATTTTTCTCTTGTAGTAGAATTTTCATAGTAATTATAGTAAAATTACTTATTCAGATAATAAGGCCGGTATACTTGACATATTTAGTTGATATTTGTGCATTATGAGATACGAGTTCTATTATTTTATTAATTCTGATAACAATATATCTGCGTCAATTATTGAATGTCATATAACATTATATGAAGAAATTTTCTTTATAAGAAAAGTATCGTTTTAAAATCATAAGAAAAGAAAAACAAGTCTATCATCTTCGGCTAATTTTGTTACCTCATTTTTTAATTTTATTTAATTATTGAAGTTAACATCCTCATAATAATTGAATTTTTCTTCTACCGTGGGGTTTTCCATTGAATGTTATAATACAACCCCAAATTATTTTTATAGTTCAAATAAAATTAGAATTTAAATACCTAACGCTGTATATACAGATGATGAATTATCTAAAAAATATTATTTTTCTATTATTATTGTCAAGCATTTCAAGTCTCGCTATAATTTTACTCTTTTCTGACAACGTACACACACAACAAACTAATTTAACAGAAAATAAATCTTTCAAAATACCCGAATTTTTTGCAATTCAACATGCGTTCTCCGGGTCTATTTCAAAATCAAATACTTCATCCTATACATTGGAACTAAATAATATATCAAATAAGATGATATTATTTTCTGATAGTCCAAATAGATTAGTAAAGTCTATCAGTACCGAAGATTTTATAAATAAATGGATTAAGTCAGATGATTTAAAATCTTCTCCAACAAAAGTTGAATTAGTATTGGATTTACAAAGTGGCCAAGATTCTTTTGTTGTCGAATTATTAAATCCTATATATCAGAAACAAAATAAATTATTAAAATATGATATCTTAGTAAATGATTCAAAAACTGAATTACAATCCCAGTTTGGAGAAGTAACCCTTGTTATCGATTCAATATCAATTGATCCGAAATACCTTTCAAATGCTTCAAATCAAATTAGTTTCGGAAATAAAACGGCAAAAGAAAATAAATTGAATTGAATTCAACTAGTAGTCAAGATGTCACAAAAATATAAAATCATATAACTTTAGATACAATATATTTTTAATAGCGGTTTTTAACTTAAAAAAAATGATAAAAAGTTATGATGAATTCTAATGAATTCTACTTCCGAATTTAAGTTTCTTCATGTTTATTAATTATTTTACTCATTCTTCTTCATCTTCAGAGTCTTTGTCTTCTTCCTCTTCTTCTGGTTCCTCTTCTTCTGCTGCTTCTTCCTCTCCTTCAGGTTCAGCTTGTGGTGGACCTAAAGGTATAGCTGTTGATTGAGGTGGTATTCCCTGTTGAGCTTGTCCTTCAGTAGGTGGTTGTCCTTCAATAGGTGGTTGTCCTTCAGTAGGTGGTTGTCCTTCAGTAGGTGGTTGTCCTTCAGTAGGTGGTTGTCCTTCGCTTGTAGCAGTTTCGGGTTGTGTTTGTCCTTCAGTTGGTTGTTCTTGTTGTGTTGTGTCAGTTTCTGGTGTTGTTTCTGTCTCTAATAATCCAATTATTCCTCCAGATGATGCTTTTTCTGTTGATCCTGTTTGTTCTTCACTAGGTTGTTCTTGTTCTGTTGTAGCTGCTTCTGGTTTTGTTTCGGACTCAGGTAATAATCCTAACAACCCAGTCTCTTTAGGTGTAGTCGATTCTGCTGTTGCTGGTTGTGTTTCTTCCTCTGGAGTTGTTGTTTCAGCTGTTGATTCTGTTTCGGACTCGGGTATTAATCCCAATAAGCCGGTTTTAGGCGTAAGTGGTTCTTCAGTTGCTGGTTGTGTTTCTTCTGGAGTTGATGTTTCAGTTGTAGTTGAAGGTTGTTCCTCTTGTGGAGTTTCTTCAGCGAGAAGTGATGCTACAGGTCCTTGGGTCGGTGTATCACTTTCAGCCACTTGTTGGGCTGCTTGTACTATAGCTTGTTCTACATTTCCACCTGTGGCAACTTGTTGTGCTACTTGCTCTATTGCTTGATTCACAGCTTTAGTATTTCCAAAAGCCTGTTGTTGAGCAATTTGAGTTATTGATTGGAGTGTAGGATTATTTGTACCACCTTCACTAACTTGATTTGCAATTTGTTGAATTGTTTGCGTAACGTCTCCTCCTCCTTGTGCAGTCTGTAGTGCTAGTTGTTCAATAGCCTGCTGTACTGCAGATGGACTTGCTCCTGTAGCACCTGCTACTTGAGTTGCAATTTGGGATATTTGTTGATTAACTTCTTCCCCTCCAACTGCTGTTTGAACAGCGGCTTGAACTATTGCTTGTTCAACATTTCCACCTGTGGCAACTTGTTGTGCTACTTGCTCTATTGCTTGATTCACAGCTCCAGTGTTACCTTCAGCTACTTGTTGCGCTATCTGAGAAATAGATTGAGATACTGGTCCATTTGGATTTTGAGCGACTTGATTAGCAATTTGTTGAATGGATTGAGAAACATCCCCAGTACCTTGACCTGAAGTCAATTGAGTTGCAAATTGTTGTAATGTCTGTTGAATTTCTTCAGGATTTGTGCCTGTAGCCTCTGCAATTTGTTGAGCAACCTGTGTTATTTGCTGATCAACATTAGGTAATTGAGCAACTTGTTCCGCTGCTTGAGATATAGCTTGTTCTACATTTCCACCTGAGGCAACTTGTTGTGCTACTTGCTCTATTGCTTGATTCACAGCTCCAGTATTCCCACTTGCTATTTGTTCTGCAATCTGGGAAATAGATTGAGATACTGGTCCATTTGGATTTTGAGCGATCTGATTAGCAATCTGTTGAATGGATTGAGTAACGTCTCCTCCTCCTTGTGCAGTCTGTAGTGCTAGTTGTTCAATAGCCTGCTGTACTGCAGATGGTGGAGCACCTGTAACTTCAGCAACTTGGTTTGCAATTTGAGTTACATTACAAGGAGCATTTTCAGGACAATTAACAATCTGATTTATAACTTGATTAACAATATTTTGAACGATAGGAGTTCCTCCTCCGCCACCAGATTTTGATGCTGATTGAGAAGCAGCTTGTTTAATTGCTTGATTAGCTGCAGCAGCTCCACTTCCTCCACTTGCTTGTTGTTGTGCTAGTTGTGCTACTGATTGTGATACAGGTCCTGAAGGATTAGTTGCGATTTGTTGGGCAAATTGCTCAATAGCTTGGAAAGGATTTCCTCCTTGATTAGCTGTTTGTAGAGCTATTTGAGTGATTGTCTGGGCTACTTGTGCAGGAGTTGTATTAGGATTTGCTTGAGCTACCTGAGTGGCGACCTGTTTAATCTGTTGAACTGCACTATTTTCAACGGCAGCTTGGAAACCATATTGAATAATATTTTGATCAATTGGGGTTCCGCCTGAAGCGCTCTGTTTAGCAATTTGTTCTATCACCTGACTTACAACGCCTGTATTTCCTGCTGCCTCCTGCTGTGCGATTTGAAGTATAGATTGAGCAGCTAACCCTTCTGGATTCTGAGCTATCTGTTCTGCAATTTGTGAAATTACTTGATCTGAACTTCCACCTGCCCCTGAAACTTGTGAGGCTAATTGATTAATTACTTGTGAAATAGCACCCTGGTCTCCTCCAGTAGAACTGGCCAACTGTTGAGCAATCTGACTTATTTGTTGATTTACAGGACCTGTTGGCGAAGTTGCAGATGTTGGCGACGGTTGTGATGCTTGTTGTTGAGCTTGTTGTAATATATTTTGAGCAAGTTGACCTGATGGGTTATCCGCTACTTGTGTAGCAATTTGATTTATAATTTGGTTTAAATCGCCAGATGTTTGTCCCGCAGTCTGTGATGCAAGTTGTTGCAATGTCTGAGAAATTGCACCTGAATCTGCTCCAGTATTTGCATTGGCTATTTGACTGGCAATCTGATTAATAGTTTGAGAAATGGATTCATCTACAACACCATTATCAGTCGTTGCATAAACGTTCGGAAATAACATCAATGCAATTCCGAAAATAAAGACGTAAATGAATTTTTGTAGGGAAAAAATTTTATTTTTTCTTAAGCTCCTTTCTTTCATTACCGTTATAATATTATAGAAATATTTAAGGTAAATCATTTTAAAATCTTTTTTCTATCTCAATATAGTTTTATAAAATACTATTTTTCAAGATAATTTAGATTAGAAAACCAAAAATTAATCATACGATAAATTGTTAGAATATTAAAAATCTATTTTTAATAAGAATAAAATATGAACATAAATTTTTAACATTAAATATTGCGATTAATTTATCAATAGAAAAATATTCATAAAATCTTTAATAATACTTTTATTTATAATTCTTCACGATGAGAAAATTTACAGCAGAGAGGATTTCTATACTTTCTTTTTTGAGTGTTATTTCATTGTTGTTAGTAACCTCATCCCCTTTTCAAACGTCGAACGTGTTTGAGTGGGATGAAAATAGAATAGTCGGACAGGTATACGGTGGCAATGAAGAAGATGAAGAAAATGGTGATTCAGATGAAGAAAATTCGCAATCTATTAGTCAACAAGCAGGACAAGAGGCCGAGGGTGATTCATTATCCCAAGAGATAGGACAGGAAGCAGAACAGTTAGGAATTGGTGAAGAGATTGATCAGCAGATAGGACAGGAAGCAGAACAGTTAGGAATTGGTGAAGAGATTGATCAGCAGATAGGACAGGAAGCAGAACAGTTAGGA
>JBHIVA010000036.1:0-20970 GCA_042138015.1 Nitrososphaeraceae archaeon
CATCTAATCATGCCAAATCATATAGAGTGTTGTACAAAACCAGTTCTAGATTGGATAGCAAGTAATATGCCAGAAGTACAGGTAAACATTATGGACCAGTATCATCCCGACAATCTATGCAACCCTACGTCTCCACAATTTAAGGATCGTTTTAAGGAAATTTCAAGATCCCCTACCAACGAAGAAATAAAAAATGCATTTCGATATGCTAAAGATTTAAACCTTAACTTTAGACCATTATCATATGAAAAAATGTCTTTTGAGTATATGATTTAGTACTCCATTAAAATAAAAAAATACAAATATGTAAGATATAACCCTAAAATCTTGTCACAATACGGTAAAGTATCTCTAGTAATTCTAATTAAAAAAACTGTTTTTTTTATAAGTTCTTAATAAAGGTAATAATTATATAACTATTACCTAACTAACCTTATCAAATACTTGTATTCTTGAATTGCCGGTATCGGATACGAATACTCTTCCTAAGGGGTCTATTGCGATATCCTCTGGTCTATTAAAACTTCCATCTTTCTTGCCCTTTGTTCCATATTTGTCTATGAATTTACCGTCTTTATCAAATACTTGAAAGTTGGTAAAAGTTTTATCCATAACAAAAACTAGCCCTTCTTTTTCGTAAAAGTCTATACCAGGTGCAGTGCCAGAAAATTGACCAGATGCGTTACCAAAAGATCCCCACTCTTTCATAAAATTAAAATCTTTATCAAATACTTGAACCCTTGAATTCTTCATATCAGTTATATACATGTTGTTATCGATATCAAAAACCATTCCATGTGGTTCATTAAATTGTCCTTCACCGGTACCTTCTGAACCAAAAGATTCTATGAAGTTACCATTGTCATCAAATTTTAAGATTTGATGAGCATTTTTGTCGGTTAAATATACAAATCCTTCGTTATCAACAGCTAACTGATGGGGAGTCCTCTCTGCACCTCTTCCACCAGTATCTTCAAATCCCCATTTTAAAATAAAATTACCCTTATCATCAAATTTTTGAACTCTGTGATTTTTTAATTCAAGTGTATAAACATATTTTCCCGTTGGATCGACTACTACATCGTGTAATTTATCAAATTCTCCATCACCAATTCCTTCTTGGCCCCAACTTGAAATAAATTCTCCATCTGATCCATATTTTTTTATCTGATCGTTTCCAGTATCAGTAACATAAACATTTCCATTTTTGTCAATATAAACGCTATGTGGTGCGCTTAACTCACCCTCTCCACTGCCTTTTTCTGCAAATTTAAATAAAAACTGATAATCTGTACCATCACTTTTACCATGAATATACTCAAAAGAAAATAAAACACTGAATACAGCACCTAATATTACATATAATACATAATTGTATGTCATATAACATAATAATTATTCATAAATCTATTTATAAATTCACATATTTTTCTATTCATACAATGTCAGATGATAAACCCAAAAATTGGAGTCTTAAAGAGAAATTATCTTTTATTACTTATTCTATTATTATAATTAAAAAGGATTATGAAAATTTTGAATTATCTAATATACGTTATTCTCTCTCCTTTTTTCTCCTCTGATTTAGCAAATATAATAATAATTTTAAGAGACGTTCTCTTTAAATGCCGTTCTGTAGTTATTACTTTACTTAAAATAAAGACTCTTAACTTTCTATATTTTCATAAATATATGTATATAATTATAAAAAAATTGGGAATAAATTTTAATACAATAAACTATATAAAAAAATTTCTAATAAAATATACTTGAAAATATAATAAAATCTCTTAAGTAAAACAAAAAATTATGATTATTAGACAAGATTGCATCGACATGATACTACAAAAGATGTTCGTTGTACTATATCATTTCGGACAAGAGATGAAATGAGCAAAGCATTTGGTATACTCATATATGATTTAGATGTTTGCTTTGATGGAGTAGACGAAAGTACAATTAGAATACCATTAAATGTCTGTAAATTGTTGGAAGAAAAAGGGATAGAATTAAATCATATGTAATTATTTACCTGTATACTTGTAGAATTATTTTTAGAAAAATAAAAATATACTTCTTATTTAAAATCAATTTTGAAATTTTCAAGAATTAATTCACTCACCACAGATTATTTCATTATTTCATTATGATTTAATTTCAAATATCTTTAGCAATTTTTAATATCCAATAGATGAGTACAATATGATTTAAAAATATAGATACCTCTAAATCAAAATTTTATAAAAATATATTGCAACTAAATAAATCATTATTTGGACTTTAAATAAACAACTTAGCTAAACCAAGGACTTCATAAATCATTTTAATATAATTTGTCTTAAAAGAATACCATCTCTTATTTATTATTTGAATAATTCCTTAGACTACCCATGTCAAATATTATGATCACGTTGAAATGTTAGACGATCATACAATGGTTCAAATACTTCTTGTTACTAAATTGAAAAGCTCTAAAGTTTAATTCAAATAGACCAAGTTTAAGACCTTAAACCGTAAATTAAAAAGTTAAATAACCTTTGATATTTCAATAACAAATGCAATCAGAAAATAATATCACTAAAATTAATCAACAGAAGTTACATGACTTTATGATGAAAGCAGTTGGAGACATTGGTAGTACAATGAGTGCAATGCTGATAATCATTGGAGATAGATTAGGCTTTTACAAAGAAATGGCAAAATCAACAAAACCTATTACCTCAGAGGAATTAGCTAAAAAAACAAATACAAATGAGCGCTACATTAGGGAATGGCTTGCAAATCAAGCCGCAGGTGGTTATATAACTTATAATGCTTCAGATGGAACATATACACTTCCACCAGAACAAGCAATGGCACTTGCTGATGAGAACAGTCCTGTATATATCCAGGGAGCCTATCAGGTAATACGATCATTGTTTAAAGATGAAGATAAATTCGTAGAAATGTTCAAAAGTGGGAAGGGGATGAGATGGGGAGAACATCATCATGACCTTTTTGAAGGTACTGCACGATTTTTTAAACCTAATTATGTTGGAAATCTTATAAACTCATGGATTCCATCTCTTGATAAAGTTGAAGAAAAACTAAAACAAGGTGCTAAAGTTGCAGACATTGGATGTGGCTTTGGAATATCAACAATTCTTATGGCAAAGGCTTATCCAAATTCTAAATTTTATGGGTTTGATAACCATACACCTTCTATTGAACAAGCTAGAGAACAAGCAAAAAATGAAGGTGTTTCAAACAATACAGAATTTGGTTCAGTATCAGCAAATGATAAATCCATAGGTAATGACTATGACCTAATTACTTTTTTTGATTGTCTTCATGACATGGGAGATCCTAAAGGAGCAATGAGATTTGCAAAACAGTCACTTAAACAAGACGGTACATGTATGATCATAGAACCTATGGCTAACGACAAGGTAGAAGATAATCTCAATCTGATAGGTAGAGTGTTTTATGCTGCATCTACTCTAGTTTGTGTTCCAAATTCTTTAGCAGACAACGGGCCAGCACTAGGAGCACAAGCAGGAGAAAAGCGAATAAAAGAGATAGTAGAAGCTGCCGGTTTTACCAAATTTAGACGAGCAACTCAAACACCATTTAATATCATCTATGAAGCAAAACCATAGTTTAATAGCCGTATATAAAGCTATTAATTCATATTTTTTTGATGTATTATAGGGATCATATTATTAACAAAAACATGACGTAACCAATATATTTTCATTCTTGTCCCACATTATAAAAAAAGGATATTACTTTATTATATACGATCTGAGTAATTAATTATCCTATAAGTTCAATAATTAATAAAATATATTTTTCTTATATAATGGTCAATAATTTTAATATAAATAGAAATATTACTGAGAAAATTCAGCAATTTAGTATAATAATGTATTATAGATTGATATAGTTTATTTTTTATATATTTCTATTTCACCTATTTTACCTCATTTTAACAATTGGAATAGAATTCAGGATATACTTTAAAATAAGTTGATAATTCTTTGAAAGTTTAAAAATGGTTTCCTAATAAATTTTTCCATTGAACAAAAAAATTCCATTAATAGTTGGAATTCTTATCTTTGATGACGTAGAGGTTTTAGATGTTACCGGACCTTTTGAGGTATTTGCCGTTACACGCTTAATTGAAGAGCGAAGACAAAAGCAATCATCACCATTCAAGATCTATTTAATATCTGAAACTAAAAGACAAATTCTAGCTATTGGTGGTCTACGTTTAACTCCAGATGTATCAATCGATGAATCACCGGAATTAGACTTGTTAATAATACCTGGTGGATGGGGTACCCGTAAAGAATCAAAAAATAAGAATCTTTTAAATTGGATTGCTAATCAATTTCCCAATAAACCTAATGAAAGAGATAGATTGATTGCTTCAGTTTGCACGGGGTCTTCTCTTCTTGGCAAAGCGGGTTTATTAGATGGAAGAGATGCAACAACTCATTGGCGAGCTTTTGGTTTTCTAAAGGAATCCGCACCAAAAGCTAAGATCCTTAAAAATGTAAGATTTACTTTGACAGAACCTATTTTTACTTCAGCTGGAGTTTCAGCTGGAATTGATTTAGCCCTTCGAATAGTAACTCACTTTTTTGGAATAGAAATAGGAAAGGCAACTGCCCGTCATATGGAATATCCTTATCCTATTAGTAACCAAAGACAGTAATATAATATAGTAGAATTAAATAAAAAATTACAATATTTTAAATAAACTTTCTTATTTTTTAATAACCTCAAATAATTGCTTTTAAACTAAGAAACGAGGAATCTTATTATTTTTGTAATTACTATTGAATTTCAGAAAAAATGTAAGATTATTTTATATTCTTTATTTATTCATCTATTTATTATTTAATTAATTCTCTTACAATTACATTTATAGCTCCGTCATCCGAGATTGCACCTGTAACTGAATTTCTAAAGCCAATATATCCACAATGATTATTTCCCCATAAACGGGATGGTTTAATATCTTCAAAGCATTCCTTGGTATTACCATCTCCATCTGCATCAAAAAGCGGAGGGATCTCATATACTACATTTATATCTTTATAATTAGGATGGAATGTCTTAGGTGGTGCACCCACCAAACCTAAGGGCTGATGATTTTCAGCAACCTTGTTAATTTTTAATCCTTCATCTTGGGGATCATAATAATTATAAAATTTTTTAACTACCTGCTCAGTAGCATTTCCTAATAACGTATTATTTCCAATCAATTGGTTATTAATAGCTGCACCCAATAGATGTATTGATTCAATTTTACTCTTCCAACTAGAGCTTGCATCAAGAATAACTAATGCACTTCCAACTACAGAGGCTCCTAACGAATGGGCTACTATAATGATCTCAGAATTAGGACATTTATTTTTTAAGCTATTGACAAATTGTGCAAGATATAATCCATTCTCTCTAGCATTATTTTTAGCTGTATCCCAATCTGTTTTTGAATCCCAACTAAATCCAACAAGAGGAATTCTATAATTATTAGAAATCAATGATGTTTGTAATCTATCAAATTCTTCTCTGGCATCTGTAGTGGATTTATTAAAACCGTGAACGTAAATGGCAATTTCAGGTGGACAACCTGAACCAAATTTAGTGAGTGTATTAGAAACTAACTTTAGAATGTTAACTTCAGTAGTACGTGTAGATATTTCAGCGACAGGAGAAAGGATTCTTTTTTCAGATATCTCAGCAGTTAACGCTGATGAGGGAGGAATAAACATTATAGTCGTAATAAAGATTAAGGTACCTACTATTACATAAAAAATGAAAGTATTATTCTTTAGTGGAATTAACATATCAATCATAAGATTCTTTTAGAGATTAAAAAGGTTTTAGGAAATTAAACCCAATCATATCATTTAAACAAGATTTAGGAATCAATACTTAGATTAATTTTTAAGAAATATCTATATAACTATTTTTGACAGTTTGGACACCAAAAAGTAATTCTTTTACTATATATTTTTTCTGATTGAATTTTAGTACCACAGATAAAACAATTCTTTCCAGACCTTCTAAATACCCAATGTCTATTATTCCACGAGTTGTTTTCATCCGAAGATATAACCCTTGTTCTTCCTTTATTTTTGTATCCAAAGTTTAATATCATAGGTATTTTCTCTACTAAATTGAATATTTCATTTTTACTTAGTTCTGAAATTTTTTTAAATGGATAAAGTTTTGTAGAAAACAATATTTCTGATTTGTATTTATTACCAATTCCTGATACTATTCTTTGGTCCAGTAAAGCATCTACTAATAGTAAGTTATTATTTTTTTCTTTGTTCTTTAAACGTTTTTTAACTTCTATTGCATTAAAAGTTTCGGCCAATGCGTCTGGTCCTAAAGATTTTATAGGTTCTGCAAATACAGGGTTTTCTGTAGAAAATTGTAAAATTGGACCATTAAATTCAACTAATACTTTATCTGATGTTATAATAGTCAATCGCGTCCTGCTATCAGACCTAACATCCTTTGGTGAATTGTCCTGTATATTAGAATTTTTTAGATTTTGTCTTCTTGGAGGAAGTTTGGCCAATCCAGCTTCATATTCAACCCTGTTATATATTCTCCATTTTCCCCACATAAGCATATGACTACGAAGGTATATACCACTAGAGAATCTTAAAATAAGATTTTTACCATATGTGTTGGCATAATCCAATGAAGACCCTATAATTTTATCTTTAATGTTTTCCTCTAAATTGTTTATAATGATCCCTTCAATAGACTTTTTACCTAAGGCTTGTTGAATTTTATCAGCTACAATTTTGACTTCCGGTCCTTCAGACACACATAAATATATAAATTATGATAATATTTGCTTAACCTAAAGTCTCTTGCATACCATTGAAATTAATAATATTTAACCTAAATTCAAATTCAAATAATATTTGCCTTTTATTATACACAAATTAATTCATGATTTGATTATGTAAGTCAATTTATCTTTTTATCCCTTTATATCATAGTTAAATATTGTCTCCAATCTTATATTTCGATTGAGCTACTATATTTTGAATTATTACCTAAAAGTTTAAATTTAATAAAATTCATTTACTAATTATATGCTTAATATTCGTATTTAATAAGGAATCTCTTGTCTTGTAATAAAATTATTCCATAACCTTCAAGTCCAAACTATTTATTTTATCTTGTGATTTTATCTTATACTGTAGGTTCTATCTTTCCAGTTAACTTTATTTTTACTTATAGATTTACTAATTGCCGTAAAAAGGGCAACAACTATAAAAGTACATGCTAATGGGAACCCAAATGCATAATAAATTTTTTCAAGTAATAAATATTTTAATTGTAGAATACTTGTTATTATCAACAATAAAATTGAACCTATGATCAAAGCTAGTAAAAGAAGATTTAAATCAGTCATATTATAATATATATAACTATATTCTAGAAACAATACTATAGAAAATGGCAATACGACTAACGGCAATAATAAAAGTAAAAATGTTCCAATCACCATCAAATATACCGTTATTTTTTCTCTTTTGTATATAGAAGCGATTAACCTTTCCAGTCCATGTCTAAGAGTAACAGGGTCTCTTGCCCATACAGCATGAATGTGTTCTTTTGCATCTACTACCTTAAGTTTAAAGCCCAGTTCCTTTACTTTTCTTCCCAAAGCACCATCTTCTACAATTTCTTCCCTAACCTCTCTATGAGTACCATTTGTCTCATATGCTTTTCGTGAGATGATGAAAAAACAACCAAAAAAATATCCTACCTTGCTTTTCGGATTATTAGCTTTGAGAGCAGAATATTTAACTACAGACAGAGTCCAAAATATCGGTAAAGTAATTTTTGTCCAAAAATCATATGCAACTAGTTTGGGAATTGCTGTAAGAGCGTCAAGATCTTCAGATAAAAAATATTTTACAGCTAAAGATAAAGAAGTTAAAGAATGTATAGTATCAGCATCAGTAAAAAGGAATAGATCTCCTGTCGCTTTAAGATATCCTTGATAGCAAGCCCAATTCTTTCCAGTCCACCCATCTGGTTTTTGTTCTGCATCAACATATACAACTCTAGAATTTCTATAACTATAATCCTGAATTATTTTACCTGTACTATCTGATGAAGAATCATTAACTGCAATTATTTCATAATTTGAGTAATCTTGGCTAATTAAACTTTCAATACATTTTCCTATGTATTTTTCTTCATTTCTTGCAGGTACTATAATACTTACTCTGGGACTAACAAATTCTTGAGATCTCTTGGACGCCTCTAATTTTGGTACCTGTATGAGAGTTTTGAGTGTATAAATTAGAAAATATATCCATGAAAAGAAAACGATAGAAATAGTAATAAGTAATGCAATTAATATGGCAAAATCATATTCTACCAATTACTTACACAAACCTTTCTCCCTGGTAATAAATAATTTTTCTATATTTTATTGTATGAATGCTATAGTCAAAACAAAAATCATTATCATGCCTTAATAGTATTATTAACTAGTGTTATTTTCATATATGTTGAATTGAAACTTTCTAACTTCGATAAAAGAACATTCTAACGTAATATATATAATATTTATTCATTTTTCAATCTTTATTTATCTTCTTCTTATTCTATTCTTACTCATCCTCGTAAACTTTAATCATTCCATTTTCCCTAACATTTTGAAATTTCATATGTAAGACCTCAGAAGTTGTCAAAACAAAGATAAAAGATTTAAAATTTGATATTTGCCTTTAATATTTTCTTTGACACTTTTTCATCAATCTAACATAATCAATTCTTCTGCACAGAAATTTCCAAGCGATACAATTCAAATGTTAGCAATGCATGGATTTAAACATCATATTTAAAAATCTTAGAATAGTATATAATATAATGGTAGCATTGGTAGATCACATAATTCTTACCGTAACGACGGGAGATGAAGATATAGATAGTAACGAGCGAGTATTTCTTGGGATCGGAGGTCGGGAATTTAAGTGTAGGAGACAAGGTGATCAAGCTGAAAATCCCTTTCATGAGAAAAATAAAAAACAAGAATTAAGATTTGGAAGTAATAGCAATGTAGAAGATCCGAAAATAAATGATCCAAGAACTGGACAACATATGTCTGGAGGGGGACCGATCGATAAAGTAAACAGGAACAAAATATATCTTCGCAGAGAATCAACTACAAATTCACGATGGACAATCACTACTGCCCGTGTAGATGTATTTGATGCCTCAGATGAATTTCTTACTCCTGTGCCAAATGGATCCATGATAGACTATCCAGGAATAACATTAAGCAATGACTCAGGTCATATTGTAATGTTCTGAAATTCAAACTTTTTTATTTTTTTCTCGTATTTTACCTGTTTCTAAGATCCAGAATATAATGATAATATAGTATCTTATCAAAGTTATTTTATTTTTTATTAAATAAATAGAATCTGAGGACATTTATTCTATTATTTTTGCTTCAGATTATAGAAATTTAAATGTTTACCAGATCAAGTATTTTAGAATTCTATATCTTTATATTAGTAAATAACCAATAATAATTTATATTAAAATAATGAATTGATTTATTTATTATCTTCTTCGCTTTGATGGGTACTCTGAACCAAATTAAATTTTTGCCTTACTAGTTCCCTTCTACCTTCAGGAACCTCATAATAAATAATTAATTTTAAAATATCATTGTTCAGAAAATGAGAATGTGACCTATGTGTCTTACCATTAGAAGCATTTATAACATCATTCAGATATTCATACTGTTTTCTTACTTCTTCTGCATGAACATATGATATTCGGAGAGAATTAGACATTTTGCCCTTTTGTTATTCTCTTTGAGATTGGATCAAGTACTTTTTATAACAAATGGGTCTTGTTCGTCTTGTAGTCGGTTTGGCAGAATTAGGACATAAATGTCTACCACCAGTATCTAATTCGTAAAATGCTCTATTAGAACTATTTCAGTAAATACGAATTCCACAACCATAGATACAAAGTTTAGAATAATTAGGATCACTAGCGTAAGAAATCATTTATTATTTCTTGTTTTTGCTTTCTTCTTTTTCTTCTTGTTTATTCTTATACTGTAACCAGCATTCTCTGCAGATCATATTTCCATTAATAGAAGTGTATTCATTACTATATTTTTCACATTTGAAACAAAATAACATTATACTCATAAAATCTCGCTTATTATACAACTAATAATGTACTATCTTTCTAATAGTGATATTTTTTTATTATTAATATTAGTTAAGTTGTTTACAGGATAAATAGGTAATGTGTTATCAATTAAAACGAAAAATAAATTGCATGGGTAAGTATTACTTCAATAATAAAATTAAACGGTCATGCAGACTGACAAAATCCATTATGTGTTATATTTAGGGCTATTGTTAGATTTGCAGTATCAAAGTGTGAATTTGTTGAAGTGATATTGGCATAACAAATATGGTATGGATATACTTTTTCAACTGTAGTAGTAGTATAGAAGTCTTTTGCAATAATGATAGAAAAAATAAATATCAAAGAGAGTAATAGTTTTTTGTCTTTATACATGCCAATATATAGTCAACCTTTGTTATTCTTTATTTTGGTCTATACTTTAACTAGTCTGTATGTATGGAAATCTTTTTTGATAGTTTTAAAAGTAATAAAGTATATTCAGTTAGAAAAAAACAACTACGAAATTATTGAAACTAATTTTATTAAATTAGTATGAAAGGATCATATTCCAGAGGGTTATAATACAAGAAAAATATTAGAAAAATTGATAGTATATCCTAAAGAATAGCCAGTTATTGGAGTTAGTACTGCTAAGGAAATAGTGTAGGCTAGAAAAAAATAAAGATATAAAAAAAGGATTTAGACGTGATTTTTTGAACTAGATCACCTTCTACTAGTACTAATAATAAACTATGCCAAATATTCCACACGATAGGTCTCGTTATCCAGATGGAATTTGAATAGAGATAGTTTCGATATTGAATTATTAGTAAAGAATGATAATAGATAAGAGTTATTGAATTATCAGGGCATCATAAAGAATCATTAATACAAGAGAATTAGAAATTAATAAATGCTTCAAAATTTATTAATGCTCTCTTCAGAAACCACTAAACCAAATAAAACTTACCAGTGATTTAAAATATTAGCAAAATTGTTAATAATGATTATCAATAATTCTAGTTTGATGCACTATAGTCCCAAGTTGAAAAGTACTTTGGACTAATTTCTATAATTATACTATCACCATTTTGTACAAATGACATTAACTTTTGTGCCATTGGATGCTGAATACTTCCTAAATATTTTGTCATAATTTTTTCTGCAATTGGTATATTATGTTTTATATCATCATGAATTCTACATATACCCCTTCCCTTGACTCCTTTGTATGGTGGATTAGGATCATCTATACAAAAATAAATATTTTTATTCTTTCTTAAATTATCTGTCTTTTTTGAGAGTTTAGATGTTTCAACATATATTTTCTTATCTGCTGAATCAAAATAATACCAAGTAGGATGAATATTTGGATAATTATTATTATCTATAGTACCTAAATGGACGTTGAGTTTGCTATAACTCAAAAACTCATTGATTTCCTGTTCTGTAAGAGCTTTTCCAAATTCAGGACTTGCATTAATGATTTTTGTCATGTCTGTGCATATTCATTTCTTTTTTATAATATAATACTATCTTCGTTAATTACCTTTGTCAGAATCTAGAGTGATCTGCATTCCCTATTTGACAGAAAAGATATTATTTACAAAATAAGAACTAAAATTCTTTGAAATATTTAATACATATAAATACGAATATGATATAATGTGTTGCGACTACGAAAGTTTAGATGAAATTGAACTAGAATATAAAAGATTATTAAAGAAAGAAGAAAAAATAGAAGAAAAACCAATTGTTTTGACTGCTTAAATTCCTTTTTCTTTTTATTTTATTATTTAGATCTATTATATTCGATTAATTATTTCACTTAAATGATCTTATATTTCAATATCGCGTCACTATATAATTAAGGTTGGACAACCAAATTCAATTATATTAAAGTACAATCTCCAGAAATTGAACAGAACCAAATTATATTTTATTTCAATTCAGTTTTTTTTAATTTCTAATTTAAGTTCATATTCATGATCATATTATGTATATATAATAATAGTAGAGGTTAACGGTTAATATCCTTTAAATAACATATCTTTGTATTAATTTAATGCAAAATAATTGTGAACATTTTGTGGAATTTCAAGAGCAAGTTAATCCAAACACTAAAGGATGTGAAGAATGTGAAAAAGAAAGTTCTAACTGGGTAGCGTTAAGAATGTGCCTTAAATGTGGACATATCGGATGCTGCGATTCTTCACCTGGTATCCATGCAACCAAACATTATGAAAAAACGGGACATCCCACTATGATTGCCTTACCAGATAGATCATGGAAATGGTGCTATATACATAAACAATATGGTTAATAATTCCTATATCTCTCTACTACTTTTTTATTCAATTCAAAAAACCCAATAAGAAATCTTTATAGAATCTTTGTGCAAGTCTTAATAGATTTGATAAACGTATCTACATTTTTAGTTTGAAATAATAAAGATATTATTTATAAACAAGGAACTAAAATAGCAGAAAATATTTATAATACTGGTTTTTTTTAAAACGAGATATAAATTTTTTTTATCTTCCAAATGAAAGTAAAATCTACTATAACAAATTTTCATACCTCTCTTTTTTAAAAATTAATACTTTCTTCTGTAACGATGTTCTAGTTTAACATTCGATTAAATTATTATTTTATGTATTTTATTTCTCTTGATATTTGCGTAGGGAAATTTTAGTTTCTGTTTTTACAGCTATATCTGTAATAATCATTATTTATCAACTTGTTTATGATCCTAGCAAGTCAACAGAAGTAATTATCTATTCGTTTGACTTGATCGTGACTTCTATTCTCATTACCGATTTTTACTTGAGAATGAAAGAATCAAAAGACAAGAAACATATTTTCATTCTCAAACATGTGTATGAGATTCCAGCACTAATTCCTTTATTAATTTTTGGAATACTTGAAAGCTCTTCCTATCTTAATGTAATTTTCAGATTGTTAAGACTCATACGTCTATTTAGAATCATACATCTTTACTCAAGAATTTTAACGCTTTCATCTCAAACAACTAATCGCTTTCTCTATATTATTGCAGTGTCAGGTATGGCTGTAAGTGGGGGAGCAATTGGGTTATTTCTTGTAGAAGGAAATGCCCCTGACAGTAAGGTAACAAATTTGGGAGATGCTTTTTGGTGGGCAATCGTTACTGTTACTACCGTAGGATATGGCGATATTTATCCTGTTACTGTAGAAGGAAAAATCATAGCTAGCATGTTGATGATTATTGGAATAGCTATTTTAGGAGTATTAATTTCTACACTTGGTGCAAGTTTTATTGAATCTAGACTTAAACCTCAATCAAACATAGCAGAAGAACATAAAAAAGCGATAAATGCGAAAATATGCAAACTTGAATCATTAACGAAAGATGAATATTCTTCCTTGATTTTATCAATTAACACACTTTATAATGATTTAATTTCAAGATCTAAAGGGGAAAATAATAATAACAATTCTACTTGCTTAAAATGTAAAAATATCTATCCTGAAAATTCGAAATTCTGTAATAAATGTGGATGTTCATTACAGGATAATTAGATTTGCATTGTAAAATCAAATCGAATAAAGTCAGAGTTTAAACAACAGAGTGGAAGACCTTAAAATAATAGATATAATTGACATAAGTACAGCTAATTCAAAATGATTGGTAATTGTATCAAAATTTATCAATATCTCATATAATGTATTACAAAATATACTCAAACTCTTCTCCACCATGACCTAAATTCTTTGTAATCTAATATACACATCATTGCTAGATGTAAATTAATATTGTATCATCAAGTTATTATTTGAATAACTTATGTTCTTAGTAATCATCTTATGATGTCATTGTTATTAGATATATTAATTTCTAGATTAATCTTATCTCCTATTTTTAGATCAAGTTCTTCAAATTCGTTCAAATGCATTTTAAATGTGGTAGATTCTAAAGATCTGTTATTCCTACTTCCACCAAATGCACTTTCTATAGTGTCAGAAATTTTCTTTGGTAAATTCTTCAAATCCTCTAATGAAGTAATAGGTATTGCCGCTACTCCAAAAGGATTTTCTGGAAAACCTTGCTGTCTTCTAGTGGGATAAAAATTATCCTTAGTA
Source organism: Nitrososphaeraceae archaeon (assembly GCA_042138015.1). Lineage (GTDB taxonomy): Archaea > Thermoproteota > Nitrososphaeria > Nitrososphaerales > Nitrososphaeraceae > TH1177. Next base: position 14,314 of record JBHIVA010000036.1, read on the forward strand.
TAGATCGACACATAGACATAAGGACTGTCATCTTTAGAAGTCTCAATTTTTGATACTATAAACTCTTTCTTGTAACTCATATGATAACTTGTTTAATTATCCAAATATATACTTCTATTTATTTGTCGATCTTATACTCTGACTATTTCTTATAGGATTTTTCATGATATTATGAATTTTTTAGTTCATTTCAAAGTTAGTTTGAATCTTCTATTGCTGATTTGATCAATTTTATGGAAATTTCTAATAGGTGGTTTACAACTAGAAAAATTTAAATTTGAAAGATGTAATTTGGGAATAATCTATCGTTTTCCAATTAGTAGAAAGTATTGAGCTTTGTTGATAAACCGGTACTTAGGATAGTCAAGCGATTTCTGATTTTGACACAATTTTGTAACTCTATTATAATTTATAATTTATCATAAAGTTAAATAGATCACAGACAATAGAAATTTTCAAATTTACCTGACAACGTAAATGCACTTGATAAATGCGTTTTATAACAGATAGAATTCAATTTCTTAACACCTAGTAAAATACGATGAGGTGTATCAGATTATTTAGAAACAAACTTGTAGTTTATAAAAAATCCTGTGAATTGATTAGGTTCATGTGAATACAAAATACTGCTTTGTTGCACAAATATGATTTTCGTTAATTTTGATAAAATTATGAATTCATACTTATATATTGAATATAGTCTTCTAATTAGTTCCTATCAAAAATTTATAGTGAAATATCGGTTTTCATAATTGCGCAACAAAGCACAAAATACCTAAAAATAAAGAGATAAGACCCGACAAAATAGTTGCAAAATTCCATGTACTGATTGCTCATGTAAGGTGTGCTTTACTCTACACTTGTTGAAATTTCTAATTATTAAGAAGATAGAAAAAAATAAAATTATACTAAATAATATATGACAATTCAATGGAAAGATTTTTTTGGACCCAGAAAGAGAATATAGGCGCTTCACCAAGAATTGATCATACAATGTGCTATGACTCTGATAAAGAGAAAGTTGTGCTTTTTGGAGGGTCGTCTCCTGGTTCTAATCTTCCTGGGTCTGATCGTCTGAGTGACACATGGATATGGGATGGTAATGAATGGACTCAAGTATCTGATATTGGACCATCACCAAGATCAGGTTCAGAAATGGTGTACGACTCTTTTAGAAAAAAGTCTGTACTATTCGGAGGATATGGAGGAGGTTTGCCAACTGACCATTTTAATGATACTTGGGAATGGGATGGCAATGAATGGACTCAAGTAAGCGATACTGGACCATCAGCACGTAGAAATCATGCTATGGCATACGATTCCGCGAGGAAAAAAGTAGTTCTCTTCGCTGGAGCGCCTTTTAATGGTCCGTTTTTCAATGATACTTGGGAATGGGATGGCAATGAATGGACGCAAGTAAGCGATACTGGACCATCAGCTCGTCATGCACACGCTATGACATATGATGAATCTGCACAGATAGTACTATTATTTAGTGGAGCAACACTAACGGCAAGCTCTGTCGGCGAAACATGGGGATGGGATGGGAATGAATGGACACATCTACAGGATCTAGGCCCTGGCCGTTTAGTCGGTTCACCTATGGTATACACAGTTCACGGTACAATTCTTTTTGGAGGAAAAAAGCCAAGTGACGAAGTAAATAATAATACTTGGCTCTGGGATGGTCAATTTTGGACTCACACTCAAAACATAGGTCCAAGCGCTAGATTCGGTCATGCTATGGCTTATGATAGGAGAAGAGACCGAGTAGTGTTATTTGGTGGCGGAGATGTCACTGCTGGAAGCTTGCCTCTTGGTGATACATGGGAACTTAAAATAGAAGCAATCTCATAATAACAATATATTATTTGTTTTACTTATTATATTGTTGAACTTGGTAGGTAAATAATAATTTTATACTAAGATTATGTAACAAATTCTATATTAAACCTGCTTTCCTTGACCACATGCATTTAGATCAACATTATTTTATATTATATATTAGAGGTATCGTATCGAAACGATATCAAATGATAGTCAAGTACTTTTATCACAATTTTGCAGTTTATAATTTTCTTGATAATTTAAAAAATATAAAAATCGTATTCATAATATATGATATTATTTTTTTTATTATATGTAAACAGCTAATGATATATACTGTGAAACGTTCGATTTAGTATGAACAAGGAAAGAGAATCCCAAGAAAAAATTGCTGTTGTTACTGGAAGTTCTTCAGGTATAGGTTTTGAAACTTCATTACTACTTGCAAGAAAGAGATTTCATACTTATGCAACTATGAGAAATTTAAATAAATCACAAAAACTAAACGATATTGCTAAAAATGAAAATCTTTCTCTAGAAACATTACAATTAGATGTAACAGATGATAAATCAGTCAAAAATGCAATTAGACAGATCAAAGATAAAAGCTCAAGGATTGATATACTAGTCAATAATGCTGGTTATGGTACAATAGGATCAGTAGAAGATATGTCAATTAATGCATTTAAATCTCAATTTGAAACCAATTTTTTTGGAGTTATTAGAGTTACAAAAGAAGTAATACCAATAATGAGAGATCAAGGAAATGGTAAAATAATAAATGTAAGCTCGGTTGGTGGGAAAATGGGTATACCTCTTAACTCGGCATATACAAGTAGTAAATTTGCTTTAGAAGGATTTTCTGAATCAATGAGATATGAACTAGAACAATTTGGAATAGATGTTATTTTAATTGAACCAGGTGTGGTTAAAACTAATTTCTTTGAAAATGTAGACGTAGCAATTAATAATAATAATAATAATAATAATTCCGCTACAAAGAGTAACAAAACTTCACCCTATTCACAATTAACTCAAAAGCTCTTTGAATGTTTTGAACCCATGATTAATAGCAATTCCTCTTCAGTACCGTCAGATGTAGCAGGAGTAATATTTCAAGCAATAGAGTCTACTAATAGACAAGCACGATATCCTGTAGGAAAAGATGCAGGTTCAATATTTAACATGCGACAAAAATTATCAGATAAAGATTTCGAAAATTGGATAAAGGAAAGTATATTTCATAAAAAAAGTTTTATACACTAATAAAAAATAAATGCATTTTTTTACTTTCTATTCTTTCTAGTGTTATCATTTGTAAATTATTAATATCCAATAATTTCAACACAATTTTGTGGTTTAAACTTCAGACTTCAAAATTGTACTTTCAACTTTGTATTTGTAGAAAATAATAGTTGGTATGATTTTTAATAAATCCTCTAATAATACCAGAAATGGCTAACGATGAAATCAAATATTAAATATATAATGACAAAACATCTAACGTCGATAATAATTTAGTTATATAGATACAGACTATAAGTCATATTGATTAGTAAAACTATATGGTCATAATGAGAAAAGTCCACCTACAAATCTTATAATAAATAAGTTTATCATGTTCAAAACCATGTTTTTAAAAAATAAAAGACAGGTGACTCTAGGTTAGCCTTGTAATAAAACAAGTTACTTTGCGAATATATTTAGATTTTCACATAGGTCTATCCAATCTTCACGAGGTATATCTTTATCCACTTCTTGGCATATCAAATCCTCTAAACTTGCTATCTGATCATAATATTTTTGCTCATCTTCTGCTTCTTGAATATCACAATCATTGCCATCCCAATCACCTTTATAGGTCTGTATACAAATATCTTCAGCATATTTTTCTACTTTTTCTATTGCTCCATATACAGTTGGACTCATGACCATCGAAATAGAAAATAATATTGTCATAGTTATTGAAAATTTTTGTTTAATAACCATACTATCTTAACAATACACTTGCTTTTTTCCTTTTTTAAAAATAATGATGGTATTAATTTTTAGAGAATTGGATTTTCTGATAATTTATGCATGTATGTATTAAAAGCAAAAGTGCATACTAATCAAGAATAGATTGTTTATTTACCTCGTTATTACTAAGATTCATAATCCATATTTTTTATCTAACATAAACTTAACAAGAAAACATCGAAATCAGCAACACTAGGTGTTGACCTCGAGTTTTGTTTTATAAAGAATTTAACCCATGCCTTATTTTATCTTTAATCTAAAGTGTTCAATCCTGATTAAAGTTCTTTCATGGTGTCTGGAAGTTTCTCTATGTGAAAAGGATTTCTTATCTTATATTTTCAAAAGAATTTATCTTAATTCATCTCGGCGGTGAATACTTTAATTTTTTGAGGAATATGTATATATATTATCTAAAAATATTATATCATAAAAATTGTTATATTTTATTGTGCAATTTTATTCTTAATTAAAATCTAAATTAAATCTAATTTCAATTTTATTGGCAGATTGACCATTAACAAAAAGTAAAAATGTTGATATAACCAACATTATATAAAGATGAAAGATAAATACCTTTTAATTTACGCGAATTAATAATTAATAAACGAACTAACTCTTCATAATGATTTATTATAAATTCATATAATAAATTTGCTATTGTCTAAATCTTTAGTTTTATTATAAATGATTTTATTATAATTCTTCAATCATAATTATTTCCTAATAACATTATACTAATAGATTATGTTTGAACAATATCTAATGATCATTCACATCTTAGATATAACAAATCGAATCTAATCTAACAATGAATAATAAATTTAAAACATGGTCCATCTTTCTATTGGGAGCAGTTATTGGGAGCAGTACTTGTATCAGGAACAATCTCTATGACCGTTCCATCATTATTTGCAGAGCCATACTATCCGGAATATGAGGATCCATATGTAAAAGACTACAAAAAAGATCCCAAGAGTATAAATGTACAGAAAATTAAATGTGTCAACAGTAATGCCAATGTAAATGGTATAGATATCAACGAATTTCCCCCACATGAAATGTTAGCAACTGAAGAAGCACAAGCAACTGAAGATGGTGCTGCTGAAGGAAATGGTAATGGATTAGTAAGTGATAACGGCCTAAACATAGACAGAAATCTATTAAATATCTGTGCAGATCTGAATTTTAACAACCAAGAAAGAATACCAATAATAGGAGATTTCACAACCACGGACCAATAATTATAAATTTTTAATTTTTTTATTAAAATTATTTATAAAATATTACTCTACTATTTAAAAAATAAATTAATCGGATAAATATCCCGTTTGGGTTTATTTATCGGGTGCTTGAATTGAACAACGCCTAACCTAACGATTCGATTAGGATGTATTAACCAAATAGTATGAATAGAAAGAATCTACCGACTGGACCTTCGATGTGGATTGGTGGTTATGATATGAATACTATCTAATTATGGATTATTGATATTCTTTCTTTATCATTATTCACTCTTCTGATGTCAAGAAAGCAGAATTAAAGATTAATCTATTTAACTTTAGTTACTTCTGTTATCCAATCACATTTTATATGAATCTTAGAATGGTGTTTCTCTATAGCTTCTTTGGAGGGAGCCTCCAAAAGACAATAGAAAAGATCTGCTTCTTTATTAAAAAAGATATTGATATGAGATACTCCGAATTCATCTCTGGGTTGGCTTATAATCTCCTCTATTGTCCTATCTAGTTGAGGAATCTTATGTACATCAAGGAATATAGCCACTATACAAATATTATATGTCGGGATTTATTTTAACTTTTAATAATTTTCCAGATTTGATACCAGTTTAGTAATATTAACCGGTAACTTAATCCATATTTGATATAGTTTTAATTATTATTTTACTGGATATAATCTTGGAGATATCTATGATGTACTAATACATTAGAAAGAGAACTGTTTAAGATACTAAACTATCAGCCCAAGTCATTTAGCTGAAGGCTTGATGGAATTGTTTTGATGGTAGAAATCTCAAATGTAATATTTGGTATTATAATTATTGGAATACATTTATCATAAAAAAAGAGAGGAAATCTTTAAAATCCTTTTTTTCAGTCATTATTTCTTAATGATCTTTTATAACTACCATGTTCTTGAACTCTACTAGTACTGAGGCTTGGAAGGCATGGTATTGGTAGACTGTTAGGGTTCAAATACAGGAAAGACTATAATTAGAAACATAATTATCTAAAACCGTATTAGATGGTGAAACCTAGAAATCATTATGAATAAAAACCAATTTTTTTGGTCATTGTGTTTTTAACTGTCAAAGATCCTCACATGTAATTTCTGATCCACAATTTTTACATCTCAAGTGGCAAGGACTAATATCCACCATTTCAAAACCACAGATATAACACTTCATCTTAAATCTGCTGAGCGAGAAACAATTAATTGATCTCTATATTGAACCTTTCTAGACATATACATACAAGAGCACGAAGATGAAAAAGGGAAGGTTCGTCTAGTAAGGCATGGATGTCTCCTGAATAGCAGGTATCAAGTTTCGTAGGTTCAAATCCCTCGCCGTCAACATTACAAAATTAAACTTTTTCTTTTAAATCTTACCTTTAATTCTAAACATTGTCATCAAATTTTCAATTTTAAATTAATCATTATAATTCAAATTCAATTTCTAGAGTAGAAATATTGGTTTGGTCATTACTGGATCGAGTTTTTTATTTTTATATGTCATCGCTATTTAGATATCAAAATCTATAATAACGGAGATACGGGCTCGGAGGGCTTCGA
>JBHIVA010000037.1:0-20636 GCA_042138015.1 Nitrososphaeraceae archaeon
GACAGAAACATAACTCCTTTTATCATCTCTAAATATAGTTAATGCTTTTGATGTATTACGTAAACTCAAACCAAGAAAGTACAGATAAAGTGAATACATTACAATATAATTTGATGTTTTATTTCTTTCAAATTTAATTTTATTCATACTACTAGTATTTGTAACATTCTTAGCTATAGCTCTTACTGCTTATCTGAACAGAGCCGTTAAAAGAGTTAAAATAAAATTTTCATGCCTTCAGTATTTATTTTTAATTATAATATCTTCAGGAAAATTGAACGTTTCATTGAGGTAAAATAGGATAATTAATCACTGATAAATTAATAATAGATAGATGGGCAATGAACAAAAATATGTTTTTTTAAGATCGAACTTCTTAAAACATAGTAATAGAGGAATATCTTTTAAAATCATAACAGAGGTTTATTTTATATTATTTTCTTTTTTTATATCATTACCACATGCTAGTATTTGAGAATAAAGTATTTTTACCTCTAAAAAAATTATTATTATCATTAAAATAAATCTGTGTATGATGCAGGAAAAAGGAAATTTGCCAACGAAGATGGTATGGTTATCTTTTACTTCTTTATCGTTAACATATTCCATTATGTTAATAGGAGTATACATTACATCATCACATCAGGGACTTTCTTGTCCTGATTGGCCACTATGTCCAAATGGTTTTGATCTACCATCTTCAAAATATTTTTTTGAACATTTTCATAGATTTTTAGTTTTAATAACAACTGGTTTTATTTTTACGACAGCTATATATTCACTTAGGAAAACATCCCAAGAGAAAAAACCGGCGGTCAGTGCAGCAATTATTGTCGTAATACAAATTTTATTAGGAATGTTTGTAGTAAATACTAAGTTGCAGGCAGTAGTTGTTGCTGGACATCTTGGTACCGGGATGATATTATTTGCTATGTTGTTACTCACGTTTATTTACTCATACAAACAATGGAAAAATAATATTAAATTATAACAATATTAATTGTCTAAATAACATATATTAATATATAATCATATAGAGTATCTTATATTAATAATTGGCATGTTTTACTCATTTTGCGAAAATAAAAAATAATGATAAATAATATACAATAATAATGAATTATTAAAAAAAATTAAAAAATAGATATATTGATGTCTGTTATAAAGAAACATTATTTTAGATGTAGATAATTTCATCTTTTTTGCTTTTCCAAGTTATCCTGATGTATATTCATTATCTCTTGATATCCGTCGGAAAAATCTTTATTTAAATTTTTAATCAGCTCTATAAATTTCCCATCGCTAGATAATATCCCTTTCATTTTTGATTCTAGTTCATAAATTGTAACCTTAACGTCATCTTTAAGTTCTGGATTAAGTGCCAATAAATTCGTATCGTTATACATTATTATCAATTTGAAACCTAGTCGTCTAATTAACCACTCTAAGTCAAATTTCAACCTATTAGTGATTTTTATTTTATCTTCTTCTTTTGATGATGAATGAATATCTTCTATTGCAATCATAGTAAAGTTGCAGCATTCTTGTATATAATTAGTGAGCTGAGAATAAAATCTACCTGTGGATGTTTTGATGGTCTTTTCCTCAAAAAATTGATAAACAATTGTCTTTAAAATAATATCTTCTTTATATTTGATTAAAAATTGTGGAGGATAAATAGTAATATTTAAAAGAATATGAAATAAACCAAAAGTTGTAACTCTGAAAGTTTTTGAACTACTGAGAAACTTTCCTTTAGTTATTTCTAAAAATCCTATGTCTTCTAAAGAACTTGATATCAGTGATGTAGGATCCCTTCCTTCAAGGGTTGAATTTCTTAGTTTTAAATATGATTTGATTTTGAATGATTGGTCATGACCGCTTAAAAGTTTAAATAGAAAAGTACGTTGCTCTGTAGTTAGATTCTGTTTCTTGTAATGCAACAAAGATCGAATATAATCAGAATAGACCATGACTTTATATGTTATGATAGTCACACATTTATAAAATTAATTATATTACTTATAATTAATAATTTAGATTGACTAAAGTATAAGCATACTCGTGGTTTATTTTTAATTTTGATAAATAATATTTGTCTAAGAATACAATTTAGGTTTATAGATGTATACATTATTATAAAATTTATTATCTATTAAGAAATCGAATTGAAAATATTATGACTAAATCGGAAAGTCAAGTGTTATTTCTTCTAGCTCCAAAATAGGGATATAGATCGAATGTGAATCTGTTCCTAGACCATTTACAAATTCATATTTACCACTTATTTTGTTAAGCTGAATAAATTTATTTTTAGGTTTTTCAGTGAGAAAATTATAATGAATTAAACTACTTCCTATAGAACTATTATATATGAAAAAAATATTCTTATTACGATAATTGATATAGTATAGTAATGAGTTAATGCCTAAAGCAGATTGTGAAGATGTAAGTATTAACTTTAACATGTCTTCAAGATTATTATATTTAAGGAATTTAAATTTAGATTCTGATTTCTTTTGCATCCATATTTAGAATATATACCCATTATTAGACCTTGCTAATATCCTGAATACATTTTTTTGAAGAGTCGATGTTATTGAAAGACAAGATAATCCTTAACTCTTTGAGAAAAAAAATATATCCGCAAAGGTAAGTATTTTTGTGATAAAAACGAATAAAATTTATCATATGGATTGTTTAACTTTTTTACAGCAATTATTAGATGAAAAAAAAATAAAGGTTGATGTTATTGTAACCTCACCTCCATATAACATTAACAAATCTTATACGGTATATAATGATAAAAGAGATATAAATGACTATCTTGATTGGTTACAAAAAATTGCAGAGAAAAGCTTAGATATATTAAACGATGACGGATCGTTTTTTCTAAATGTCGGTAACACGTTAAAAGATCCTCTTGTACCGTTTGATATAGCCAAAAGATTCACAGAAGTTGGATTTAAAATACAAAATACAATTCATTGGATAAAATCAATCTCCTTTGAGGGTAAGGATATTGGAAAAAATAACATTTTGAAAGAAAATAATTCTATAGGTCATTTCAAACCTATAATGAGCAAAAGATTTTTGAGCGATCTACACGAATACATTTTTCATTTTACAAAGAAAGGAGAGCTAATAATCGACAAACTGGCAATTGGTGTTACTTATCAAGATAAGACGAATATTGGAAGATGGAAATCTGCTACTATTGATAAAAGGGATAGAGGAAATAATTGGTTTATCCCTTATGATACGATTCAAGAAAAAAGACCACATCCAGCTATTTTTCCAAAAAAGTTGCCATATATGTGTATTAAGTTACATGGAGTAAAAGAAAATATGGTTGTTTACGATCCTTTTATGGGTATAGGTTCTACTGCACTAGCATGTATAGACATAGGCGTTAAATACTTGGGGACAGACATTGATAATAATTATATCAATATTGCAAACGAATATATCAAAAAAAGCATTTAAAAAGAGGTGTGTTATTTTTTAATTTTTATCTAACTTATGATAAAAAGTATTGAAAAATATAATACTATCATAAGTGAACTCTATGAATCAAAAGACTGATATACTTAATTCTTTTCCGTCAATATCGATTCTTTTATATTTTATATCATTTATCTCCTGTTCAGACATAATTAATGACTTTACTCGTACGAGATAAGTCAATTCATCTTTAAATTTGGATAAAGATGAAATTTCATTCTTATCCAATTTTGCTACATATGCTGTAGATAAGATCTCGGTAGGATTGTAAGATTTTTCCTTCCTTAACTGTTGAAGATTTCTAGCTAAATCTCTTAGGAGACCTTTGTCAATTAGAACAGGATCACGTAATGAAGAAATGAAGATCATAAAATTTTCTCTCTCTGCACTCACAAAATGATCCCGCATATCGAATGATATATCTATGTCGTCTTTAGAGATTTCAATAGAAGACGACAATTCATTATTATATTTTATGGTAAAAGTATCAGATTCTTGTAATGATCTTAAAACAGTCTCCTTATCAATCTGTTCAAAGGCAGTAAGTACCTTTCCGATATCAGCTTTTACGCGTGGAGCTACATTTTTTTTTATCAGAGAAACGCAAGGTATAATTGGATTATCGGTTTCTAATAATCCAAGGATTTTTTCAATTTTATTGTTTGCAGATATTTGCTTTATTTGAATAGTTTCTACATTTAACTGATTTTTTAATATTTCTGAAATTTCATTTTTTGAAAATTCTTTTTCAAATGAAATATCTTTTGGATTATTTTTGTCATAAAAGTTGCATATAGTTATATTTGAGATTGGCCACCTACGTTTTAGTTTTGCCTTCATCCTTGCAGAATTTGATATTGAAATAATACTTTTTATTTTTTCAAAAGTATTTTCTAGATTGTCATTTATTAAATTATTTATTTGCTCTGGCCATTTACTCAGAAGTATACTAGATTTTTTAATATCCAGTTTATTATTTAAAAAACAATTTATATATAGATAATCGGTAAGGAACGGAGAAATTGGATGTAGAATTATGTCTATCTTTTCAAGAACATAATCTAAAGTTGTGAATATTGTCAATCTTCTATTAATTTCTTCGATGTTGTCATTCCAAATGTCATTCCTAGTGAGCGGAATATAGGTTTGACTAATATTATTGATTATAAACTCTTCAATTGCTTTTGTTGCTTCGTGAAATCTACAATTTTCATAATAATGGCTTACGTTATAAATAAGCTTCTGTAAAATAGACAACAACCATTTTTCTGGAAGTTCTAATAAGTTATTCTGAAGAATCCATTCAAGGTTATGGGTGTTTCTATCAAAATTATCCAAAACACTATTTTGTTTGAGATACACATGAAGGTAATACAATGTGCTTAATATTTGATAGGGTCTTGAACCCATTTCTTTGATACTAAAATTTAAAGATTCAATTGGAGATGACTTCCAAATAAAATAAAATCGAATTAAATCTACAGGATGTTGATTTAGTAGCAAAGCTGCATCGATTACATTTCCTGCACTTTTACTCATTTTGTTTCCTTTTTCATCTAAGACATGACCTTGGAATAGAAAAGATTTGAACGGTGCTATTGAATCATTGTTCAAGATTACATTTTCCATCAATAATGAATAAGACCATCCTCTTGTTTGATCTATACCCTCTGTCAAAAATACTGCAGGGATCAAATTATCATACTCTTCATCACTAAATGAAGCATACGGTGCTGATCCACTATTATGCCAAGTATCAAGTACAAAAGGCTCTCTTTCCATCCTTGTATTACATTTAAGACAATTTAGTTCTACCCTATCTATCCATGGTCTATGTAATTCAAAATGACAAACGTTAGAAGTAGATGGAATATCAGCATCATTATTTTCTTTGTCTTGCGTACTACCCTGTATTTTGGATTTGAATAGTATTGAATCATCTTTGTATAAAAGATTATTTGACCTTTCTACAAGAACTTTTCTGGATGTTAATAATTCTTTTTCCCCACAATTTTGGCAAAACCATATTGGAAGTGGAGTTCCCCAGATACGTTCCCTTGAAATACACCAAGGGACCTTTTCCTTAATTATTTCAATAAATCTATTTTTCGGAGCCTCATAAAAATACTCTACAGAACTAGCTGCTTGAAGCGGCCTATCTCCTAATTTATCGATCATATAGAAATATTCTCTCCTGGCTAACCAGACAAGTTTATGATGAGATCTCCAACAGGTAGGATATTGATGGTTTATTTTACTAATTTTTACAGTGTGTCCCAATTGGCTCATTATCTCCACAACTTTATGATCTGCATCACGTACAAATAGGTCTCTAAACTCACCAGCCTTTTCAGTAAATATCACCCTATCGTCTATAGGGACAAAGATTGGAACTTTTCGTCTTTTAGCAATATTAAAATCTTCTTCTCCGTTTGCGGGTGAAAGATGCACTATTCCGCTACCAGTAGTGATATCTACCATATCTTCTGCTACTACAAAGTGAATTGATTTAGAATCTGCAAGTTCCTTTAATCCTGGAATTAAATCGAGCAAAGGGTGAACATAATGCAATCCGTCGAGGGTGCTACCTTTTATTATTTTAATTGGTTCGTAGTTCTCTATATGAAGATCAGTCATTAATTCCTTTAATCGTGATTCCCCCACTATCCAAATTTCATTGTTTATCCTTACATATACATAGTTAGCATCAGGGTTTACTCCAGTTAACTCATCTGTTATTAAAGTAAAAGGCATGGTAGTCCAGACTATAAGATATACATCTTCATCCATGAGTTTTACTTTGTAGTAAAAGGATGGATCTTCTACGGAAGCGTATCCTTGATTGACTTCTGCATTACTCAAAGAAGTCTGACAAGAAGGACAAAATGCTACAACCCGAAATCCTTCTTGTAAAATGTTGTTATCCCAAGCTTTTTTCAAATATGTCCATTCTCTCTCTATATAATCATCAAGGAATGTCCAATAACCCTTTTCATAATCAAAACCCATACCAAGTAGTTTATCTACCTGTAACCATTTTTCATTGTACTTTTTAACTAGAGACTTACATGCATCAACTATCTTTTCTATTCCTACTCTATTAATATTATCAGTCTTATTTCCAGTTAAACCAAGTTCCTTTTCAACTTGGAGTTCTACAGGTAAACCTTGTGTATCCCACCCTGGTCTAAATATAACTTGGTTTTGTTTTAAAACATTATATCGATACCATAGATCTTTGATAATTCTTCCTCTTAAATGTCCTGCATGAGGTTCTCCATTCATTGTAGGAGGTCCATCTACATAACCTACTAATTTATGATTTTTCCGGTGTGCTATCGCATCTTTTATAAAGTTATTGAAGTGTATTTGATCAAAGTTCTCTCTAACCTTATTTTCAATTACTTTTGCATTGAATTGTGGATCAAAGACCATAAACATAAGAACGTTCTTACAACCATTCTTTATGTTTTTTGATAATTTTGATTTATGATTTGAACATCTATCAAAAAATTTTATGAAGATTTGGTAATATTTTTGAAAAAAGTTACTTTTTTATTTTAAAAATCCAAACTAATGGTTAATAATAAAATTACTTACTAATTTTTATCGATTTTATGATCTTATCTACAATTGGAAGATCTTTATCAAAATCTTTCATAGCAGATTGATAGGTTAAAATAAATAATTTGTTATCTATGACAGAAAAGACTTCAAGAAGTTTACCCTCAAGTTGATTGTCCTTATAGGTATATTTTATAATATGACTGGCTGAATTATTATCATCTATTTTGTATTTAGTTAAATTACGTTCTAATATGTCATAAACCTCATAGACAGATTTACTTGAAAATTTTCCAACTTCTTCTGATTGATCCAGAACAAGTTCATTGGATAATTTATCCGGATTTTGGATAACATCAAAAGAAATACCTAAAAAAGAAGGAAAAGAATCTTCAGTTATTTTAAGTAAATTTAGATCTAGTTCATGAAATCTCGATATTTTATCCTTTAGTATCCAATTATCGGGATACATAATTGAAAACTTCGAGTTACTAAAAGTTTGCCATTTATCAGAACCGGGTTTAGAGATGTCTTTTGATTCTATGTCTTTTGATTCTTGGCCATAAATTTTATCTATATTGATTGCTTCAATAAAAAAGGTCAAAGGTAAAAATATTATTAAGATAAGAATGGAAATAAATGTAAGAAAATAATTTTTTGGGACGATATCATACATAATTAAATTAGGTTAAAGAAGATATTACTAATAAACGATTTCAAAAAAATTGAATTAATGTTCGTTCACAAGAAGATATACTGGAATTCAAAGATGAAAAAGACCTAAATGTTTAGCTTATATAACCCATGTTGGATTTTCTATTTTGTGGAAAAATTTGTTGTTCGTCATCTTGGCCGACTTCGTTAACTAAACCAGTTCGAGCCTGATTTGCTTTCGCCATCATTTGTTGTTCTAGATTTTTGATCAATATTTCAGTATCTTTCGCTCGTTTGTTAATTTCATCCATATTCACATTTATACTCAACATACCTGTAATCGTTTCAAGTATCCGCTTGGAAGCATTTGCATCAATCACATATCCAGATGTTTCACCCAATAGACAGAGACCATCCATTCCATGCAATTTTCCTAATCCTATTATAATGCCATTCATTCCAGTAATATTTCCAGTATCCAATGAGGATACATTATGATTCCTAAATGTTTTGACTAAATTTTTATTAGTTGCGGTGCCAAATACTCTGGGATTTTTGGTGAATGTACCTGTTACATATGCTGCTAGCGAATAAATATTTGAAATTCTAAATTTTGTAACAACATCCAGGATTTCTTCTGTCAGAACATATTCTGACCCAGGAACGATAGGTTGAGAATCTCCTGTAAGAAGGATCAAATCAATTGGTGAAGAAAAACTACCATCATCATAAGCGATATTATTTTTGACTGGAAGAGTATTATCACTATTCATGTGTTGAACCTTATGTTGAAATGATTCATTTTTTTTTGGAATATTCTTTTTATACTTCATTTGTTTATTTTCGGTTTTTACATAATAAATGCTATTTTTTACTATTTCCGATGTTCCATCTTGTTTTATAGTTATTTGTGGAGAGTAGAAAGATGAAAAAATATCGGCAAAATGAACAGCAGAAAGTTGTTTTATCAAGTAATCGATAGCTACTTTTCCTACAAAACCAGTACCTGGGAAACCACAAATTAAGGAAGGATTTTCTAACGATGGTATTTTTTCTTTAGAATAAACTGTTTTGATAGGATTTGAATAGGAAAACATATCAAACTATATGGTGTTCCTTCTTTCTTTAAATGTTCCGGGTAATGTGATTCCTTTACTGTTGAAAAATCAGAATACAGGAAAGTTTATTGAATCTAAGTATTTTTCTTTCTATTATTGGAATTTCCTGGATTAATTAGAATTAATGAGAGTGTTATCAAAAAGAATACAATTCCACGAAAAATCTCATCGAGAAAAGGAGATAATGGAATAGTGTTGGTAGTTGGAGGTAGTAGGATATACCATGGAGCACCAATTCTCGCATCCATAGCAGCTTTGAGAGTAGGAACAGATCTAGTCTATACGGCAGTTCCAAAAAGCAATGTAAATGTAACCAGGACTGCTTCGCCAAATTTGATCGTATTACCTTTATCGGATGAAAGATTAACGGTTGGTTCTTCCTTTAAGTTGATAAAATCTATGCCAAAGAGGGTTAATTCTGCTGCAATAGGGATGGGACTGAATATAGCCAAGAAAGAAGCTTTATCAACCTTGATTAGAAAATTACTTGAGAACGAGACAAAATTGGTATTAGATGCATCAACCTTGATTCCTGAAATACTCCCTATTATTACGAACACCCAAAGTATAATTACACCTCATGGTGGGGAGTATATGAGAATTTTCAGTACTGAGTTGAAAGAAAAGTTGGAAGATCAGATAGAGGAAGTAGTTAAAAAGTCCAAAGAACATGGAGTAACTATAATTTTAAAAGGATGGAATAATATAATATCTGATGGAAAACAGGTTGCGGTTATAGAAAGAAGTACACCTGCTATGACCGTAGGAGGTACCGGAGATGTTCTAGCTGGACTTGTTGGAGGCCTGTTTTGTAAAATGGATTCATTTAATGCTAGTTGTAGTGGTGTATATTTTAATGGAAAAGCTGCTGAACTTGCATATAATAAAGTGGGATTGCATATGATGGCTACTGATTTGCTAGAAAATCTTCCAGAAATTATGAAAAAGTTTGATCTAGAATCTTAAAATTAATTTATTTTATAGTATTACTTGGTTCTGGACAATATGGTGAGAAATGAATAATAAAATAATAAAATTAAATAGGAAGAATTTCTAATATTGAGTTTAGAAAAGAACATAATTAAAAAACAAATTGTTAGATCAGTCACTTGTTTTGACTTAACCTATACCTTGTAAGTTTTAGTATTCAAATTCAATCATTTAGATTTTGAAATTTTGATGATGAATGTATCAATTGAGTCGAGATCAGAATTCATAATTTTTGGAATAGTATCTACTCTGTAATTCAAATTTTTGAAATAACAATTTATCAAATATGACCATATACAGAGATATTTATTTTTGGTTTTATTTTTTGAATTCATTGTAATAATGCCATTATTTTTATCAAACGTTATGCCACCTGAACAAAAAATTCTTAAAGCTAAATCTATAAATTTTATCATATCCTCTTGATCTAGATTTTTTAGATCTATTCCATATTTCTCCGATAAATCTATTATACCTGTAGGAGAATCATTCCCGTATGCGTCAACTCCATAATTATGATTTAGTTTTATATTATAGTTACTTATTGTATTTTTTTCACCTTCCTTTACAAACTTTTTATTTTGTATATTATTTTCATTTCCTAAATCATATACGAAACGATTTAAAGAGAAATTTTTTGTACTTGGATTGTATGCTATATCTTCTACAAACTTAATCAAATTAGTTACTTTTAATTGAATGCCGCTATAAACATCACGAAGATTTCTTAACTCAATTGCTTTACTCCATTCTTCTTCAAAGGTTTTCATATATGAAAATCCTAGTACATCTATTGAAGTGAATAAAGCTGCCTTACCATTTCCTCCATCAATATTTATTATGTTACTACAATCAATAATTACAATATTTGAAAAAATATTTCCTACCTTGATAGCAATTTCATTTGGAAGAGTGAGTAAACTATCCTGTCCTAGACATTGATTGGAGATTAAGAATTGAATTTTGATATTTTTGTTCAATGCTTTAATTAGTGATTCCCTACATTGAGTTATTAATCTCAATCCCCAAATATCCAGTATCGCTGTTACTGCTGTTCTAGAATTTTCAATTAGTGTTGTCAGTCTTTCATAGGTAGATTTAGCATCCAAAATAAAATACTTTTTTTCTTCTAAACCTTTCAGGTAATTACTTTGATCATTTATCTTTTCTAATTTTTCGATGACTTTTTTCATATTCTTCAATCGTTGTTCTTGTACAGAGATAATTTCTTCGAAAGCTTCTTTGGGAGTAATAGCACTGCATATTAGCGGTTTTTGCTGAGAAATAACAGATAATCCTTTTTTTTCTAATTTCTTCAGAGTCAAGTAAATTTTCGTTCTAGGTAAGCTAGAATAATATGCTATTTCGCTAGCAGAAAGAGATCCTCTACCAATGAGTGTAAGATAAGCTTTAGCTTCGTAATATGAGAGGCCAAATTCTTCTAGATTTCCTATATGATGATTGTGATTGTCATTGCCGAAAGTTTTTGGATTATTGAACTTACTAGATTCATGAATGTATCTCTTTGTATTTAAATATCTATTTTCGTGATTTTTTCCTGTAATGACCTCATGAGAAGGATTTAAATTGAAATCTTTTTCATGATTTGACCTCTTATCCATTATAATTATTTCCATAATTGATATTCAAAATAAAATCCCTTTGTCAATTAGATTGTGTCAAATCTAAAAAAAATACTAAGCTAAATTAGATCTTGTAACCATTGATAGATGTTACCATGGTTAAAGGTAGGTTTTGAACATAGTGGTATTAAATGTTATCTTGTAATAGAAAGAAGAAGGTCAACAATAAATGGATAACATTGGGAATTTGAACTGGGTAAAAACTAATTCAATAAATCTAGAACATAACTCATGGAAAAATATTGAATACAATCATAATTCAAATTTTTCTCAAGGATCAAAATATAGAAAGTCAGTTTTATCAATGAACAATAACCATAACTCGGATGTAAATGAATTTTATTCAGTTAAACATAACATACCTCTAAGACCAAAGATAGATCAAATAAAATACAGAATTAATTCTGAAATACTAAAATTTCAGAAAATCTTTAATGAGCTCAAAATCCAAGATGAAGAGGTAGTGAGAAAACTTGTCTTGTCTTTAAAGGAAAATAATATTCAATATACTTCTCTAATCTCTTCTGAGTTGAATAAAATCAGAAAAACTAGCAAGATGATTTGGATCTCTAAATTAGTGTTGGATATATTACAAAAAGATATTAATAGTATATCGACTTTTAAGGATTTGGTGGAAATATTTCCATCATCATTAACGGCAATCAAGAGTGTTAGATCAATGCTTTTCTCCCACTTAAATGAATCTGATCATGATCTAAGAAATATAGCTGATCTTTTGGTTGATGTATTGATAAATGCTGGTCAAGTAGGAGGATATTTAATTAATTTTAAACTGGCAAATAATAAAGCATTAACAATATTAGATGATGCAAAATTTGAAGCAGAAGATAAAATAAAAAATGAGTTCTTACCTATTCCTGATGCAAAATTATAATTGCTGACCTTTAGTACATTTTTTGATAATATTTTTCCCCTTTCTATGAAGATTTATAATAATATGGGATTTGAAAAATTAAAAATAAAATAGTAGTTAAAAAGTTATAATTTATGATTTACCAAATATAGATTAGGTAGATGGTCACTTTTTTGCTTCATCAATGTAAAAAATTGATTCATTTCTATGCAATGCAGATCCTGTGATGAGGTTTAGGATAGAGTTAGTAACATTATCAAGTTTAGGCTCAGTTCCCTCAATATTTCCAGCAAGTACAAGATATAGTCTAATATTTGACGCTAAAACATCAGAAAGTTCTTGATTAACAGTGGCTGTATATGGTCTTAGTGCACCTCTAAAAACCTCTGACCTTGATCTTACAAGGCCCGATATTTTCTTTCCAGTAGGAGAATCAGGTCCCAATAAAACAACTATTCCTGTCGAATTTTTGTACTTAGAAGGTTCCCGTGCGGCCCCTTCTGGAGCCAAAGTTCTGACAGATTCTCTTGTTATTAAACCAGGTATGTGGATAAAATTATTTACCAATTGTTCCCATTCATTTCTTGATAATGACGTAAAATCTTTGTTGTAATCATAATCACCTGTTATATGTATAACGGCATCTATGTTTCCAAATTTTGTTTTAGCTTTATCAAAAATCATTTTTACCTTATCTTCATCCGAAAGATCTATAGAATGACTGTGATAAGATTTGTAGTACTGTAGATCTGTGGGATTATTTGTAAGAACTATCACCTGTTTGACACCTATATTGTTGAGTTCATTTGCGATATTTGTTACACGATCGATATCCCTTTTATTTGAAGAAGATGTTGTAATTAATACTACCTTATTCTTTAAATTTTGAAGTGAACCTTTATCTATAGATGTTCCAATAATTGGTTTTACTGGATAAAAAACCCTATCATTTGGGATAACTCTACCATTTATCAATTTGCTTATCTTGTCATCAGATAAAGTCATCACCATATCCGCTACTTCTTCTTGACTTAAGAATTCGTTATCCACAATCATTTTACTTGTATTACTCTGTATTTTTTCAGCGATCTCCTGGATCTTGGTTATCATTCCGTTGATGATCTGACTCAAATCTTCTGTATTTGTGGTATATGATAGATCAGATTTTTTAGAATCCAAAGAATTTTGAGATCGAGTAGAAGATATTTCCATAGCTATTTTTTTAATTCCTTCAGAAAACACCTCTTTTGGTTCACCTAAGAGTTCCAAACCCTTGAGAGCACAGGTTTCTATTTCTTCAGAATTCAATCCTGGGTATCCTCCTATACGAAGAAACTCTGCTGCAGCTTTTGGATAGACTGTTTTATAAATCCTGTCTGAATGTACAGGTCCTGGATTTGTAGCAATTGACTTTATTCCTCTTTCGGCCAGCTCCCACGCTAAAACTTCAGCTAATCTGTTTTTTGCCCCCTGTGAAGCAGTATATGGAGTTCTGAATCGATATGGTCTTTGTTCGTATTTATTTTCCTCTGTAAAGAAGGTAGCAATTGTGATTATCTTGGAACCTTTTTCCATTACTTTTAATCCTTGGACGGACGTCCAAAAAGTACCTGTTAAATGTATTGCTACACAATCCTTAAAATCTCTAAATGAGGCATTAGTAAATGTTTTTACAGGCCCTGAAACTCCAGCATTGTTAACAATTATATCAACCTTTCCAAAATCTTGCTTGATGGTTTCAAACATTTCATTTATACCTTTTTCATCTGATACATCGACCCCTGAAAATGCTCTTACAATTCCATCAGACCCTACTCTTTGAATAATCTCATTTAGTATTTCAGTGGTTTTATCGAGTGGTTCTCTTCTTCTCCCCATTATCACAATATTAGCACCATGTTCTGCAAATTTTTTTGCTATTGCTTGACCAATTCCGGTTCCACTACCCGTGATGACAACTAATTTATTTGAAAATTTTAAATTTGAAGGCTTGTTTTCAGAGTTACTTGTCATATATTTTTGGCAGACTCTTTTAGACTTTTAATCTTTTTGATATTTTAGTTAACTTTAAGAGTGGAATAAAGATGATATATGACTGTAATCAAAGATGGGATTATTTAGACGAGTATCTTTCATTGCTTTAGTCTCCCTTTTTGGTTGTTATATCTTATCCTCCTCTGGAATCCTGATTCAAGATTCTTTTTCTCATGGTCTTTTTAATTCTGCTGGACAGAGGATTGGAAAATTTTATGTTCAAATAGCAACTGATCCAGAGATTCCTACTACTGGCAAAGACGCGAAAATTCTTCTTAGAATATCAACTGATGAGGATGTGGAAGTCACAGATATTCCTATTACAATAACAATAACAAAAAATGGGATGGAGGTTGATCATTTACCTCAAATAGTGGTAACAAATGGTCATCATGAGTTTGACTATAAATTCCCTGAGGCTGGAAATTATGTTTTCTATATCGATCTAATGGATCTGTATTTTACAGGTAAGACGATTAAGTATACTTTTAATTTAAGTACTCACAACCCATTTGGTTATATCTTTTATTCTTTGATAAGTTTTGCAGTTGCAACCCCTCTAGTAATAATAGCAATAATATTCGTCACAAATAAAAGACGTGCTGCAAGAATTGCTAGAAACCATAATCAAAATTCAACAGAAACACTATAACGATAGGATTATTTAATAAGATTTCTCAGATTACTGAATAGATTGAGTATAGTTTCTATATGATTTATATAAATACGATGTATTTAAAAGGTAGGGTGTAAAGATATTTTTGGATAGGAGACTTGGGGAATTAAGTTTAGAAGAATTATATCCTTCAACATTATTTGAAACACCGTGTATATCTGTAGATAAAAATAGAGATCTTTGGATTGCTATAGAAATATGTGCTCAATATTTAGAATCATCTATAGATGCTATTCTAGTTAAAAGTGAAAATAATATTGTTGGGACGATTGGTGGACGTGAGATATTATCTCATTTGAGAAAAAATGCTATCCCTGATTCGTATTTTAGAACAAAAATAGATGATATCTTTTTTAACCAGATTCCACAAGTAGATAAAAAAAATAAACTTGTTGATTTAATAGATAAGTGGAAAGGTACTGGAAGAGCATTTTCTGTAATTCCTAATCAGCAAGGCGAATATTTTTCTATTTCTTCAAGGAAAATGCTCGAAATTGGTAAGAGATATAAATCGGGTATTTATGTTTCATCCATTCCAAAAAAACAAATTGTTACATTTAAAGGAGATGAATCCTTAGGTGAAATTCTTGATATAATGTTTAAGAAACATATTAGAAGAATATTGCTGGAAAAATCTAACCAATTTATTAGTGATAGAATAATTCTAGGAGAGATTTCAATGATCTTGAAATATCAAGATAGAGAAAATCTTTTAGATATACCTATCAATCAATTTAAATTCGATTATACGAAAGAAATCACTACTGATCTTTCTCTTAGTCAAATTTGTTTAATAATGGATAAAATGGATCATCCTTGTATACTATATCAAGATTCGATAGTTACTCCTTGGGACATATGCCTTATCTTACTATCAGAAAAATTAACCGAATTTTCTGGTAAAATGTATTTACAAAAAAAGTTATGCCCACATTGTGGAAAGGAAATATAAAAGGATAGTTTGAAATAACCTGTAGTTAAATTTTCTTAGTTTTCCTTTATTTATTATATGGTATAAATATAGTTATAATAAATCGTTGAGAAATAGTTATGAAGATTTGATTGATACAACTTGATAAATTACAACTATCAATTTTAATGGAACATATTTGTGTAAATAATATATTACATCACTTAAAATTACGTAATAGATCTTGTGATCTATAATAGACTCAGTATTCAAAGATATCACACATGAAAGAATAACAACCTGATACTTTCGGAGCCACCACAACCACATTACTGATAGTCATAGACAGTCTTAGTATTTTAAGACAATAGGTTATAAAAAAATGAAATTTTAACCATTTTATAGAATATGAAAAAAATAAGAATGTGTAGATGATAAGAAATATTGATATCAAGAAAAGAATTTTCATACTATGACTAAATATTTCTAATTACAAATAAACGAAGATACACTAATCAATAATTCATAGTTTATTTTTGAATTGGTCTTGTTATATCAAAAAAATTACTTGTATCTAAGCTACATACAAGAATTTTAGGTCATTAATACATCTATTTTATCGCATCTTACAAGTTACAAGTAGGTATTCTTTTTAATAGTTGCATATTTTCCCAGCTCTATTGAGTGAAGGATAAATTAGTAAATTTGCTACATATTTCTATTATGTTATTAGTTAAATTTTTTTATTACATTTTCTCTACTTAATCTCAAAATTTTCCTTATCGTTACAAACCCATTTCCTTCTTGAATGTATAATCTAGTTGTTTACATGTAATCAAGCAAACAAGTTAGTTAGTATATGACTTTATATTGGCTATATATTTTATAAAGATAAAGATACTTTATATAGATTTTTTTTCCATTCTAGTGGTTGATTTCTGTATTTCAGGTATTTTCCAAGCATATAATGTGACTATAACTGACATTGTAAATAAGATGATCCCTATACCTAAATGTAAAGTCACTAGGTGTGCATGGAGACGTTCAATAATTACAAATGCGCCCAAGGTTATTTGTGAAATTACAGCAGATCCAGCTATTAGTGAAGCAATTTTCATTCCTTTGGGAGATTCATGAGATTTTAACGTAAAAATCATGGTAACTATTACCATTAGTCCTGTTATGGCAGCAATTGTTCTGTGAAAATACTCTATAATAAAATCTTCAAGCGGTATCAATCCCGCAGGACACAATGGCCAATCTGGACACGATAATCCTACTCCAGAGGCACTTACATAACCACCTATAAAAACTAGTGCGAAAAGAATCGATAAAGTAGAAAAAGAAAGAATTTTTAAAAGCATTTATTTATATTCGCATTATTCTACTTTTTATCCTTCACAACACAAGTTTTCCATTGTGTCATTCCACCGTTAATGATCCTGTCATATATGGATGAACTGTACAATAATAGGTATATGTACCTGGTTCAACATCTGTAGTTTCAAGCACTGCTGATTCGCCACCATTTATGATACTGGTATCAAATATTTTACCTGATGTTGAGTCGCTAGGACCTTCACCATTAGTAACAGTATGAGGCATGGCATCAACGTTATCTACAAGAACTGTTTCTCCTTGTTTTACAGATAGTGGTTCTGGCTCATAGGAAGGATTTCCCTGTGTTGCAGACCCTTCTAGAATTGTAAGCGTAACATCTGCACTTGGTTTTTCTGTGTCTTGTGTAGCAGCTGTAGATTCAGACGGAATTGGTGTAGGTTCAGGTTTTTCGAATGTAGCTAATGATTGAAGGTCTACTTGTGGTTTGATTTTGGATGATGGTGGAGGAACACTGAAATTACTTTCAAAGTTTGTGATAGCATATACAGCACCTACAATCATTATACCAACAACAATGGCTAGTCCTTTACCTAGCCTCCTGGGGGTAGTTCTAATGATGTGGTTCTCGTCGTCTGTAGTCATAATACTCCTCCCCAATCTTGAATGGGTCCCTCATATCAGCAAGGGCACCTTTAGCTGAACTCTTCAACAGGTTGTATATCATTAGCAAGTATGAAAATCCCACTACCCATGCACCAGTAGATGCTATTTGGTTCATTATAATCCATTCTTCTAGTGGCACGTAGTCAAAGTAACGTCTTGGCATTCCGTATAATCCTAAAACATGTTGTGTCATAAAAACTACTATGATACCAGTAAATGCAGCAACGAAATGAATCTTTGCCAATTTTTCATTGTACATTCTCCCAGTTATAAGGGGGAATATATAGTACAAGAAACCTGTAAATGTAAGAGATACCGTTCCCATTAGAATTAAATGGAAATGTCCAACTACCCAGTAACTATCATGAGTAATAAAGTCAAGTGGTAACGCAGTGTTTACAACACCACCAGCACCTGATGCGAAGAATAACAATATTGCACCAATAGCGAAAAGCATTGGTGGGGCGAACTTTATTCTTCCTCCCCACATTGTGGCGATCCAGTTAAAGACGTGCATGGCTGACGCTGGTACAGCTGCTAGTGTTCCTACCATGAAAACAGTTTTT
Organism: Nitrososphaeraceae archaeon; assembly: GCA_042138015.1. GTDB lineage: Archaea > Thermoproteota > Nitrososphaeria > Nitrososphaerales > Nitrososphaeraceae > TH1177. The sequence continues at coordinate 18,538 of JBHIVA010000037.1, forward strand.
TCCGTAAAACTCATACCAACTGCAAGCATGTGATGTGCCCAGGATGCAAACCCTATTGTTGCTAGCAACATAAATGCTATTACTCCGGACTGATAACTGTATATTGGTTTTCGTGAGAATTTAGGAATCATTTCGTACAGCATACCAACCCCTGGTAAAAGGAATATGTATACCTCAGGATGGAATGTAAACCAGAATAGATGCTGGTAAGCAATCGGATCCCCTCCTAGAGCAGGATTAAAGAAGCCAGAGACCCCCAACCTATCCGTATAAGTCATTATCAAAGCAGCCGCAAATGTCGGTATAGCAACAAGTTGCATAAATGAGATAGCTAAAATAGCCCAAGCAAATAGAGACATCTTCATTATAGGAAGATCAGGATGCTTACAACGTAGGATCGTTACTACAAAATTTATAGAACCTAGAATAGAAGATAGTCCTAATATTTTTAGCCCAAATATCCATAACTCGGCAGCTGGTCCTGGTGCTCTTATAATTGAATAAGGAGGATAGGCAGTCCAACCTAGATCTGCAAATCCTAACCAAACCATACCTGCACCTACAGGTATCATCCAAAATGCGACAGCATTCAGTTTTGGCCAAGCCATGTCTTTGTATCGGACCAAGAGAGGAATAAGATAATTACCAATACCAGCAGCAAAAGGTATAGCCCATAGAAAGAGCATTGTAGTTCCATGAACGGTGAAAAATCTATGGAAAGTACTGGGGTCTGGAATGATTTGTTGACCTGGTAAAAATAATTCTGCCCTTATAGCCAATGCTAATGCACCACCCATCATTAGAAAAGTTATCGAGAAAATAATATACAATAAACCAATATCCGTATGATGAGTTGAGAAAATTATTTCCCATAGTGGACGTGGTTTTTTAACTTCTAAAACCATTTCTTTTCCTCCATCAACATCAAATTATATTTTTTACAAATTATCTTATAAATAAAAGTATTTTCCTTTTTCATATTCAAATCACTCTACCGTTAAAGTTCCTGTCATGTATGGATGTACTGTACAATAATAATCGTATGCACCAGGTTCAACATCTGCAGTTTCAATTACTGCTGATTCACCCCCATTTATGATGCTTGTATCAAAGATTGTACCAGAGACTGAATCGCTAGGTCCAGCACCATTTGTAACAGTATGGGGCATTGCATCTACATTATCTACTAGTATTGTCTCTCCTTGCTTTACTGTTAGGGAGTCTGGTTCATAGGCAGGATTTCCCTGTGTTGCAGATCCTTCTAGAATAGTAAGTGTAACATCTGCACTTGGTTTCTGTTCTTCAGCAGCAGGTTCTGCTACTGGAGCAGCCTGAACATCCTCATTTTCTGCAGATACTTCTTTTAATTCTGGTGGTTCAACAAATAACTGAGCTTTCATATCATAATGACTATAACCACAATATTCTCTACACTGAATTAAATATACACCTTCTTGATCAAACATGCTCCATAAAGTATTTATCCTTCCTGGAACAGCATCCATCAAAATTGTAAAGTCTGGAACATTAAAATTGTGATTTACATCCAGTGATGTGATTTCGAATCGATATGGAATGTCTTTTTTTACATGAAGTTCATTGATTTCCTTCGTTCCATCTGCATGCTCAAAACTCCAGAACCATTGTTGCCCTATAACTTTTATAGTCTCTGCTTCTGGAGGGACATGTTCTAATACTCTTTCAACATCCCATGCTGCTGAGCCTACCCAAATTAGTAAGGCAGAGACAGCTCCAACATACACCCATTCAATAGTTGCATGTCCCATTAGCTACTACCTCCTTCAGCAGCTGATTCTACTATCCTATTCTTTTTGTGGGATTCTCTATATCTCCATATAACATAAATTATGACACCATTTACAACCGAACCAACAATAAACGCCGCTACCATCATCTCATAAAAAAGATTCCATACTTCAACTTGTCTTATTACATATCCTTCTGGAGAAACTTCAGCAAAAGCTTGTACTATAAAATCAACATAAAAAATAGTCATAAGAGGTAATAGACCCAGTAATATCACATATCTAGATTGCAATCTTACTCATTAACTCCTAGTCTGGAGAATACTCATTACC
>JBHIVA010000038.1:0-19986 GCA_042138015.1 Nitrososphaeraceae archaeon
CATAGATTAAAAACTTAATTAAACCAAAATATTTTTGTTAACTTTGACGTGTTATAAAAATTGAATTTATATTATATCATAATGTTGAATTAAGAAGAAGAATAAAGAATAGAAATAATGAAGAAAGTTATTATAAAATGATATTAATGTATTGTTATGAGTATTGGCAATAATGGATCAACGGTATAAAATTATATATGAACTACTAAATATTATATTTATAACAATTCTAACTATAGAAAATATACAAAATTGTTATAAATAATGAATCCATACTCTTTATAATGAAAAAAGTTTTAGCACTTACAACGTTGATTTCTTTGCTCGTAATTGGTGCCATTATCAATATTAGTTACAACAACAATGACAATGACAATAGTATTGTACTAAAGGCATTGGCTCAAATAGAACCAGAAGATGTTCAAATGACAGAATTAATGAATCAAAGTGATACCATGGGGATGTCTAATCAGAATGAGTCAACGAAGATGAATTGGACTGGAACAATTGATGTACATTCTACTATTGGAGAAGCATTCAAATCTAAAATAAATGTAAACATAATAGATGCAATAACAACTGCTCAGAATAGTGTAGGACAAAATTCTTTTGTAAAGTCAGCTGAGTTAACTCATGCACATAACTATCTTATCTATAAGGTAATGGTTGTAGATGAAACCATGAAAAAGTACAAGGTAGGAATAGACCCAGGAAATGGAGAAATCTTGTTTAAGAAAGAAATTACTTGGTATGATGATCATAAAATGAAATATGGTGAAGGGAAAGGAGACAAGTACGGTAAAGGATATAATTGACAAAAAAGAGGTAAGACATATAACCTTAATTTAACATATTTTTTCAATATTAATTTTTTAACCTACATATATCGCTAGATAAATAAAAAAGATAATAAAAAATTAAATCAAATAAAAAAGTAACTATTTTATTTTTATTTAAATATGTAACTGAATTGATATTTATTATTTAATTTAGAAACAGATCATTCTTTTGTCCATTCGGATAAGTTACATAGCTGACTAATATTCAGAAACCCTCGCTATAACAACCAACTTTACCGATCTATGGCGATTGTAGGTTATACCTCTTGGTCAATTCTCTATTTTTTATTTTTATTAATATGGCTGTTATATAATCTCCAATTACTCTCATTATCACCGGTACAGTAGTTTCACCCTTGTTAAGGGAATACTGCAAAATTTATGGGTTACGTAATAGTTGTCATGCTAATCCTTCGTATTTAGATAGGTGTTTTATTAATAATTAGCTGTTTCAAGATGTTATTGGTTGTGATCGTTTCTACACAGTCATCAGTCTTCAATCTTATATTCTAATATAATCTACTTTTCAAGTACAAAAAAAGTTTCAATTTTGTTGATATCACAAAATGTTTTATCCCTATCCATCTCAATCGTCATATTGTTTTAAACGGTATATTCATCTATGAAGATAATAAATGTAATAGGAATCTTCACAACTAATTTCCTCTTCTGGTGTTTAGATTACACTTACCGATCTATGTAGAATTCGACAATCAAAAAAGTATTCACTCAACTAACGATACTTTTTGAAATTATATATTCTCCATTTCAGTAAACCTAATGTTTTAATGTTTCACGTATTAATCTTTTATACAGATATTTATTGATTGAATTTTTAACCTTTTTTTACAGTTAGACTGGCTCTGTTAACTTAAGGAAATATAAAGAAGGAAAAATTCGAAAATCGAACAAAATTGCGCATGGAACATATTAGAAAAAGTGAATATTGGTAACATTTTATCATTAAGTTAACATCTATGAAAATCTCCATCTGTATCAGGTCCTCCTTATGTTCCTGTCAACCGTAATTTTCTTTAATAATTCATCATATTAAAAATTATCTAAAATAGCATACGCTATATATGATACTTTTCATTCATTTTTATTTTTTCATTCTTTTTATTTTCTTATTTTTTATTTCGGTTAACAGGCGGCAAACATCTATTCACCTTCTTTATGAGGTAGTAGTATAGCCGCTCGGATATTGGTTCAGTCAGAGCCTCACTCTTATATGGAGTATGTTAACTTTGAACCTAGCCTGTATACAAAAGGGCATGGTACCCAATAAAGATTTTCATATAGTCAGAGCCGTTAGACTCGTCATAGATATAGCCTACATAGGAACTGTTTCAAGGTTATTTTTTTAATATAAAGAAACACTAGACAAGAAATATATTTCTGGGATCTAAAAATTTTTTTGATTTTAAATTTAATATATAATAATCAATTTAAAAGCAAAATCAGATAAAAGTTATACTATAAATTAAAACAGCAGGAAAAATACATTTTTTCAATCCGGATCAGATACAATACTATATGTACATAAGGTTCAATTTGCAAGGATTATAACTAGCATGATAAAGTGTTATTATCATTAACAAAGTTATATATTAATTTAAGCCATTACAGATATTTTAATGTACATACCCAAACACTATTAACGATAGAAATCAGCTAAAATGGGTCTGAAAGATACATCATTTATCTTGATGTTTCTATTTGAAATTGATTTTGAGACCTGCCATTGAAAGATTATGTCTGTTTTAACTAGTATCTGGAAAAAATTAGGTGAATAAGAGAAAAAATGAAATAGTTGTTGTATGGAATAATCATAATGAATAAAAAATATATATCTTACACACTGGTGAGTTTGACCGTACTTTTAACTTTGTGCTCATTTAGTGTAAAGTCCGAGATCCCTTATATATCAGGTCAAATACACACTCCAGATACACAAGAAGATGCTACTCAAATAGCTGTAGTTCTTTATATAAATGAAGATAGAGATGGAAACTCATTTTTTAATCCATCTGAATTCACCATAAAGGAAGGTGAAGAAGTGTTAATTCTAAATAATTCAACTCAAAATCATTCGTTTACAAATGGAAAAAGTATAGATGACCAAATGGCAGGTACAAAATTCGATACAGGGTTAATAAAACCTGGATCATTTGCAGAATATTTAGCGTTGAATGTATCGCCTGGAGAATATCCTTTCTATTCAAGTGCTGATCCAGAAAACATGAAAGGAACGATGATAATTTCATCTTCACCATAAATTTTTTAATTCTCAATATTTTTAATTGATTATGAAGATATTCCAAAACAAGAAAGTAGAATTCATACCATCTTATGATTGTTAAATCTCGGCTATCAAGGACGAAATTAAACATTTAATCATTGATTCAGGAATATATAGGTAGAAAATAATGCAAGTCTAAGGTAATAAAGGTTTAGAATTAACTTATGGCTAGCAAAGAAATTAGCTAAATAAACTGTATTGTTGAATAATACGACCTAAATCAATATAATAACATTTGGTGTTTGTATTATACCATCACATGTGTTACACTTCTATAAAACACTTTGGTGTCATCTAGTTCAATGACATATGCACTATTTTGTTATTATGGTATTAATGAATATTAGTCCGGATTCATTAAAAATTAGGCTACCGTGTAATGGGACCTTGTTCTATGATCGTTAATAGAGGGGGTCATACCAATGGAGGGTGTTAAAGATGAATGGAATAGTACTACTAGAAAATGTACTCCTGAAGACAAGAAAAGGATTTTCAAAGAATCTTTGACTAAGAACATTCCAGTAGCAGAATTATGCAGAAGAACCGACAATAATAATAGATGCTTTAAAAAAAATATTCTAAACATATGTAAGGAGGAAAAGTTATCGTTGGTAACGATAATGGCAAGTAATATGGATGGGAGTATGAGCATAAGAAAGCCACTGGTATATTCTGGCTGTAGCAAAAACACTTATAATACTACAAACCGAATAGAGCAGAGTCACGGAAATCATATTACTTCTGTAGTAACTGCAGTAGTACCGCCATTATATTCAGCAGTGATAAAAAAAGATATTCAACAAATTACTCTGCAAATACCAACCCGGGAAAAATAGTAGTAATAGAGAATAATAATTCCGAAATATTGACTGATAGTGTATCAATGTTTGATTGGCAATACGATCTACACAAAAACTGCAAAAAGGAAAATAACCAATAACGAATTCATCCTACTAGAAACTTCATTTTTTTTATTTTCTAATATGAAATGAAGAAAAACAGTAATTAGTAACTGGATATTTAAATTAGTTATGAAATTAAACTTAGCTATTAATGGTTTTGGACGCATAGGAAGAAGTTTCCTTCGTGTCTGTCTTAGAGACAAAGAATTTATGGATAAGATAAATATAGTGGCTATAAACGATCTGACAGACCTGAAAAATATTGCTCATCTTTTTAAGTTCGATTCTACCTTTGGAAGGTTCGATGGTGAAATAGATATCGACGAACATAATCGGTTATTGATAATAAATAAAAATTTCAAAATAAAAATTTTTACAGAGAAAGATCCTCTAAATTTGCCCTGGAAAGATTTGAATATTCATTTTGTAATTGAATCTTCAGGTAAATTCACCGATGCAAAAAATGCTAAAAAACATCTGGAAGCAGGAGCAAAAAAAGTAATCATCTCTGCCCCTGCAAAAGGTGTGGATGCAACCATTCTGTTAGGCGTTAATGATTCTAAATATGTAGATGAAGAACATAACATTATCTCTATGGCCTCATGTACTACAAATTCACTAGCTCCTGTAATCAAAGTATTAAATGACAAATTTGGAATACAAAACGGCTATATGACTACAACCCATGCTTATACTAATGATCAGAGGTTACTAGATTCTTTTCACAAAGATCCTCGTAGATCACGAGCGGCAATGATGTCGATTATTCCAACTACCACTGGTGCAGCCAAAGCGATAGGGGAGGTAATACCTGAATTAAAAGGAAGGATTGATGGGCTTGCATTAAGAGTGCCAGTAAGTAATGGATCCGTTGCTGATATTGTTTTGACCTTAGATAATGAAGTCACTAGAGAAGAAGTAAATAAAGTTCTAAAAGAAGCCTCCCAAAGTTATTTAAGTGGCATTCTTTCTTATACTGAAGAACCAATAGTGTCATCAGATATTATTGGAGATTCCCATTCATCTATTGTAGATGGTTTAAGTACAATGGTTTTAGGTAAGAAAGGAAGAAATTTAAAAATTTTATCTTGGTATGACAATGAATGGAGTTTTGTATGCAGACTTGTTGATTTGGTAAAATTTATATACAAAATTCATACTGAGTAAAAACATACAGCTCTATTCTCAACAATATAACCTTTGGTAATGTAAAACAGCGTTAGAGTTGAAGCTCAATGTATAATCTAATAAACACACTAAAGATCTGATTTGTGTAACTCTTTGAATAACTCTTAGTGCTTGGTCTCTGCAAAAAAATATATAATATAAAATTAATTACAAAAAAGTTAATAAAATCTATCTAAATATTGGATAATTCATCAATCTATTTTATGAGTATCAGGGTAATGTTATTCTATTTCACTACTATGATGTGTACTCTAATAGAGAAAATATATTTTATTATTATATCTATATAGTAGAGATATAGATTTTAATTATATGTGGAATAGACTCAAGTTCATCATTACTAATAATATATTGAAAGTTTTAAACAAGGTATATAATAAACAATATTAATTTAATCAATCTTAAATTGAATATTTACAAGTAAAACCTAAATTAATAAATTATTGTCGTTGAATCTTATATTTAGTGCTTACTTTTTTGGTTTAAATTGTAATTTTATTTTCTTTATTATTTTTCTTCTCTACGAAATTCCTTTGATTTATATGATGTCAATAAAAAATTATGAATTGGAGCAAATGCCAGACAATTTTTAATTGTCTCCAAATATATAGCCAATTGATTATGTATTATAATTCTCAATAAAATAAAGAAATAGGATTAATTCTAATCTTATACATATAAGAAACCCATATATCTTTTACCTGAAATAAATCATGTTTAATTCGGATATTCTTTTTACCGAACAATTTTTAATCTTGTATTATATAAATATGTACTGTTTTATTTATCGATAAATATCGTGATGAATCTTCTATAGAATTTATATTATACTATATTATGTAACAATAAATAGGCACTATAGTTTCTATTATAAAAGTATTATCATAACATACTTATACTATTACTTATATAACATTGTTAATAAATAGATTTGACATTGCAAGTATTAAAAAACCACAAACAAGTAACAATTTTATCAATCATATTCTTAGCGTTAATGATACCTAATGTAGTTATATATATAGAACATTCCATACTAGAGTTTTTAGAGTCAGGGAAGTCAGTTCAAAATTCTGAGATTAATAAAAGTACAAGACAATTTGCTGAAGGTGTATTTTTTGCGTTAACCGCAATTGGCTATATCGTCTGTACTGTATTGATATTTGTCAAACCTAACCTAAAGATTCCCTATTATGCAATATTGATAGGAACTGTGGCTATTATGATTGTTTATTACATGAGAACGATGACTGGAGTTCCAATACCTGGAACAGAACTAATTATTAAAGAATACGCTATAGATTATAGAGATGTTATTACAAAATTAGCTCAAATTGGATTAGTGATCCCATTAGCAATGATGTTACAAAGACTGTATGACATTAAATATAAAAGAATAGAAAAAAATACAGATTTATAATAAAAAGGGGATAATAAATAAAACATCTCTCATAATGATATTCTAGAGGTATTTTATCCTCTTTAATTTTAGTAGGTCTAACAAAAATTCAAGAAATTTTTTTAAAAATATCTTGAGAATCTTTTAGAATTTTTTAGATATCATTTGTTTTGAATATTCGATTAAATATCTTTCTTATGAACAAATAATAATTTAGATATTGTAAATTGTATTATAAGTAATCTATATATGTCTCCTAGTTTCTAATACCTATAATGATAGAAACAAAAAATATTTTAGGGATCAGTGTATTTGGAATATTTTTAGCAATGTCTATAGTGTCCCTTCAACAGGTAAGTGCAACTGGTTGTCCTACAAACTTTGTAGAGGAACATATACAAAATGCAAAGATGGCACTTGAAGAAGGGAATACAGAAGAAGTAAAAAATCAACTTGAATTAGCAGAACAAGCAATATCCATGGCACAAGCAGAAGGAGAATAAATCAATTTTCTCTTTTATCCATTTTTACATCAATGAATTATCATATTGTATTTTGCAACAAGGACGATCTTTAAGAATTATATATAGATCAATTAATAGATATCAGTTTTATTGCTTAAAAAAATCGAATGGTAATTTCAAGTCTTACATTAATAGTATTAAAAAATTTTTCAGCTGAAGATAGCTCATTAGAAACAAACTAATGAAAAAAATCACCCTTACTTATTTTTCCATACTATCTATAATGAAAATTATTTTACTTTGATGTTCCTTGCTTATACCGTTCAGAGATAAATAATACTAAATTATTTAAAATTAATCTAAAAATTACCGTTTTTTTTATTTCTGGATTTTAAAAATCAACCAATGATAAAAAAATATGAAGTAGATAGGAATGATTCTATAAACTTAAAATCTAATCCGATTAGTATAGATTTTTTTCGAAAATATTTCCTTAGTATATAAGATTCAAATTTAATAACCAACACTTATTTTTACTCTAATTCAAGATTTCCTTAGTGTAATAAAATTATTTAATTATTTTACAACTAAAACAGGACAATGCGCATAGGTTACAATATCAGATGCGACGCTTCCCAATAACGCTCTCTTAAAACCATGTCTCCCTCTGCTTCCTACTATTATTAAATCGGCATTCTCTTTTTCTGCAAAATCTATTATCAAGGAACTAACTTTTAATGTAGGGTTTTCAACGATCTCAGACTTAAACTTAAGATCTTTATCTCTATCTTGAATTATTTTTTCAATTTTTCTAATCCAACTCATAGCTTGTTCTCTTCTTTCTTTTAGGTCTTCTAACCCGTAGGTGGGTGCAGCTATGAATGTTGATAAGTTAAGCTTAACAAGTTCTATCACAGTTATTACCATCAATTGAATATCTTTTTTTTGTTGTTTGATTGCTATATTTATTGCATATTCGGCAGCTTTAAAAGATTGTTCTGAGCCATCGATCGCAACCATTATTCTAGAGAAGATTTTCTCGTTACCTGACATATTATACTTAATTAATGAATGTACAAGATTATTAGTAGATATCGTTTTAATTTATTTATGATAATTCTAAGTTTAATCATTTTGTCTATTTTTATGTTAAATCATTAGTCATTGTAGTTATTAGGTATTAAATCTCGGAAAAGATTTTTTCTAATTAATGTGAAATTGTAATTATTTTAATATCTAATATGTGCTGTTAAGTTAACGAAAGATCTATAGCTGTGAATGTTCTATTTCTAATCTATGGTCATAAGATTATTTGAAAGAACCAGAACATATACTATTAAAGTATTGTATTCTTTGTATTTGTACTTTCTTGCCTTCAGTCTACGAAATACGTCTGTAGCGCTGGAGCTATTCAAGGATCAAAATAAAATTTACGTTGCAATTTGGGAGTCGATTCAAAGATTTGGAACCACTTGGATCTACAAAAGTAAAAAAAGTATCCTAATCCTCATAAATGAAACAATTATTCAGATTGGTAGCAAGCATTTTTTGTTATGGACATATTTGTATCAAACCGCTTCAAAAATATGTACTTGGATTCCATATATCTAAAGTGAGAAACATGTTTCTAGCAGAGAATTTTCTCCGATCTATTATATTCAAATACAGTAAACATTTCGTTTACACTGATGGAGGAACATGGTGTCCTCAGACATGTAATATTCTGCATTTGAAAGATAAATCGCATTCTCTTTTTGAAAAAGGACAGATTGAAAGAGTGATGGAAGATTTTAAGGATGGAACGGAAGATTTTGATGATTACCATCCATTTAGAAGAAGAGAAGTATAAAATGTGATCTATCACATATATACAATTGGATTAAACTATTCATTTATCTATACAATGCAAGAATTAGAAACACAATCCTATTCAAAATTGGAGGTGAATTATTCAAGTTACGGTAGCATATCATCGTCATTATTTTTATTGTTATTAATTATATTAAATTCCATTTGTATTTCCTATATCCCAAAACAAAATTAATACTGATAAATTTTTTCCTTTTGATCGTTTCTAATTCCTAGATTGTTTATTGTAATTTATACTTGAATATATTCCATGAGAAATCTAAAACACAAAATTTGAGTTGTAAATATTTGTCAAAAAATTAAAAGAAGATGTTTTTATCTATTATTTTCCCATCATACCCGTTTTATTCAAGAGTTCCATCATCATTTGCAAATGTTTCGGGTCTTTCATGTGTTCCGTCATCATTTTCTCCATCATGTTTGGGTCAATCATCGTAGGTTCCATCCCCATCATACCAGTTTGGTTCATGGATTGCATCATCATAGGTTCCATCCCCATCATAGGTGCAGTACCCATCAATCCTGGATTTATCATACACGGTATTATGCCCATGCTAGTCTGATTTCCCATTATCACAGGAGCAATCATCATACAAGGAATTGCCATACTTTGCCCGATTGACATCATCGGTCCCATCCCCATCATACCAGTTTGGTTCATTAGTTGCATCATCATCGGTCCCATTCCAATCATACCAGTTTGGTTCATTGGTTGCATCATCATCGGTCCCATCCCTATCATACCAGTTTGGTTCATTGGTTGCATCATCATCGGTCCCATTCCAATCATCCAAGTCATATTCATCTGTTCTCTCATAGTTTGCATTTGGTTTGGGTCACTCGAATTATGGTTCTGCATTCCCATTATGTTATTCATCTGGTCTTTCATAGTAACCTGAGGATTTGCAAATACCGATGGTTCTATATTTTCATAGCCAGCAAGAAAAACTATTGAACTAAATAGAGCTATAAAAGATAAAAGAATCAAGTATGTGCTATAGTTCCTATTATTAAGACTGATATACATTAAATTGACAAAAACAATAATAATATAAAAATATGTTGGATTATACCATAACATCTGTTATACTCTTTTACTTGATAACAATAGACTTTCTACAATAAATCAGCACAATTTTCCTTTCAAAAGAGTATACAATTTAAACATAATTATCATATTTTGAGATAAATAGTTAGCAAAATTCTGTTAGTTGCTATAGTATGGAATCTTCTCAGACAAGAGACATTACAATGAGATTTAGAAAAAAATTAGAGTGGATACGACCCAAACTAACAAAATAAAATGTAACTGACATCTGTAAACATGTACAAATATAATGAAAGAAATTCTATAAATACTGGAACAGGCACAGGAATGGAGTATTTGGCGCACTAAAAGATAGATCTAAAAGAGTATTTACAATCCATAGCATATTTAAAAAAGATAGAACAAAATGTAGCACAGTTAGGAAAAAACACCATGACTGTCCACACATTATAAATCTAACTCTCGCAAACTAAAACAACATAATAAGAGCAGAACAGGTGACTGTATATAGTATTTTATGCAAGAACGGATAATAAATATTAAATTTCAGAGTAAATTTTCAAATGAATTTTATAGATTGATCTAAAAGTTATCGAAAAAAGACTTTGGTGGACCTCTATTTTTGATGATAATAGCAAATATCTCTTATCATCTATCAAATACAAGGAAGGTACATCAGATAGGATCATCTCTCTATTAAAACGTCCATTCTCTTTCATAATACTACATGCTCAGAAGTTAATCAAAAGCAGATATAAACAATAGAACATATTCTTTAATCATTTCGATTTGCTATAAAACAAAAGTAATAGTATTGTTTATAAATAATTCATCTGAAAATCATTCATTGACTAATGGACAAAATCCAATGGAGCAAATTGCATATAAGATATTAGATTCAAATTTGATTAATAGTAGATTATTTGACCAATGTCTAAAATTGAATGAATTTCTTAGTAATAATTATTTCTACTCTATTACTGATAGATTAAATTCAAATGGAAAAAGGCAGGATCACAGAAAAAATCTCTCGTATTTTAAAATTATTTTAAAGGATGATAAACAGCTTGTCAATTTTTAAAGACATCTCAACTTTACACATCTACGTTAGTAGTATAATAGTTTTATTAATTTTAAATTTTTATTTATCTTCATCTTTTTCGTTAGAAATATATGGACAGAATCAAGGGTTAAAAATAAAAGAACAAGAACGAAAACAATATGGAAAAAATATTTCAAATATACAACCTCAAGAAAAAAAAGAACATAAAAATGATGGAATATTTGATTCTTCTTTGTTGAATTCAATATTAATAATATCGGTAATCGTTGTTATTGGTGTAAGTGCCTATGCAGGATATAAGATATATCGAATAAGAAAAAAATCAAATCAAAACATGAATAAACGTAAATGATATCTTATATAATTTATATAAGTTTGAGAGAGTAGTAAAAATCGTTAGAATTAAGGAATTTACTCCATTTGTTAGTATAATTATATTTTTGACATTGTTGTTAAAATCTCAGCTTAGTATTAAAACATAGTTTAGTTTATATGAAATAAAAATGATTGGCATAAGTATTGAAATTTCTTGATCCGGATTTTATAACTTCTTATTGCTGATAACAAAGTAAATAAGAAAATAAAATCTCATTATTATATGAAAGTGTCTTTTACCTTATTGACCTGCTCATTATTTCTTATACTAACTTTGACATTTATTCAACCAGTTTATGGAGAGTATATATATAATAAACATGAAATTATGAAATTGTTTGGGTGGATTGCAGTATTTATTGGGATTTTAGCTAACCTTCCATTTATCTTATATGTTAAAGTAAAAAAATTTTCGATTAGAAAGATTGGAGCTTCTGATACAATAACTCGAGATATGTTAATTGTGCATAAACCAGTTTTAAATTATCACATGTCTTTAAACTTGATAGCATTCTCAATAGCAATAATCCATTCTTTAGGTTTTATAAATAGAGTAGATCCTGTGTCAATATCACTTGCAATAGTAATATTTATACTTACTTTAAGTGGATTGTTGTTGCGATTTCTTAAATTTAGAAATCTACAAATTTTTACTAAATTAATACATACTCAAATAATTATGTCTATACTGTTAATTGCTCTAATTTTAACTCATTTGTTATTTTAGCTTACAAACACATCGTTGCATTTTATTAAAACAAACTATAAATTTTATAACATTCCTAAAAAGGAAATATATAATGCTTAAAAGTTACATAATTATTTTTAGGTTATTTTTATATCTATCAACGCTATAATATATAATGTGAGTGGAGTCCTATTAAGGCTTATTAATCTATTAAATTTGTAAAGTATAATCATAATTTGTTACGAGATATTTCTTTGTTTACGTTTATAATTATTACCCTATCAATATTTGTTCAACCTGTTAATATGTTTGAACATATATCACAAACAATTCACAACTTTGTTTTAAATTATCAATTAGCTCATGGAATAATTGGATCGAAAATCGATTTAGAACCTGTACATTTTATTTTTAATCTAACATATTTAGTTTTAATTGTATTAATATTCATTTATTTAAGACCGTCTCTAAAAACCAACGATACAGTATTTATGCTCCTACTTATGGTTATCATTTTACAAACATGGCATTTTATAGAACACTCTATGAAATTATTCCACCATTTTACTTTAAATTGCAAGTCATGTCCTGGTATATTAGGGAATGATTATAATTTAATCCTGTTACATCTTTTTTATAATTCGATTGTATTTATTCCATTGGTAGTTGTGTATTTAATTATCATAAGACATTATCAAAAAATAATAAAATATACTTAGTTTTCTTGTTCTTGCTAGGTTGAGGATATTGTATCTTTAATTTAGATCATTTGATCATTAATTCTTTTTTATTATTTTTTTAAACACAAGATTTATTAGATATTATTTTTTTAGAATGGATACACCCTTCAACTAATAAGAATTTATTAATAGCTTCGTATGAAACTTTATTTTCTTATTTTAATGGATAATTATTTCAAATCTTGCATTAATAGAATTTAACTTTTTTATATAAATGAAGATAATTAGAGACAAACTTAAAATATTCATTTTACTTTTTTTCAAAGACTAAATAAACATTTTATGTGTCCTGACTGAAAAAGATTTACTTGGCGTGGACTTATTTTAACACCTAAATTGTATATTTTTTTAATTGATTAAAAATATATAATTTTTTGATTGCATTATGTTGGTCAATATTGCAGAGTACTCTTACCTTTTAAATATTAGTTAAATATTATAATTTAAAATGTTACAAAATTACTTTTTATTATTGATTACAGCAATTTTGGTAGTTACTATACTAACACCTGGACAAGTGTTTGGTCAATCTGTGAGTACTATTCAGAATACAGATGCGATATATGCAGTAAGCATTGTTCCTGGTGCAGCTCAGAGAGACAATACGTACCATTATTTTCCTCCTATTATTGCTGTACCAACTGATACAACTGTTGCTTGGTTCAATAATGATGTTGGACAACCACATACCGTGACTAGTGGAGCTCTAGATGATCCTAATTCTGGTTCCATATTCAACTCCGGTATAATGCCTGCAACAGCTAATTCATTCTTCCAATATACATTTTCGGATACAGGGGATATTGTATATCATTGTGAAATTCATCCATGGCGAATAGGAGTAGTTTCAGCTAATAATGTTTACGAAAGTGGACACAATTTCAAGATTTCTTATGGTGCAGGAGTAGAATGGGATACAAATAAAAATCCGAGATCACTTGTGGTTATTGAGCCAATTACTGTTTCACTGGATAATATAACTCCCATTTCATACAACTTTACCATTAAAGATACAGAAAACAAGGTATTATTTTCAAACATTTACAATACGATAGGAGAAAGTCTTCCAATTGAACTTGTTTTTGGAGGTAATGAAACAAGATCGTATGGACCAGATTTTAGTAGTACAGGAACATATCATATTTTAGCAGGATTTTTAGAAAAAAATAAAGAATATAAGGTAATTTCTGAAATTAATTCAATTAATTATGAAAAACCAGAAACTAAATTAATTGATGAATTTATTTTCAGAACCACTTAATTTTTTTTAAAATAATTTATTTTGTCTTATTTTAATGTACAGTGCTTTCATTTATATTTCCTTATCCATAAAATTCCTCATTAATTTATCAATTATATTATATTCAGTTTTATTATCATTGTATGCAAAAAAGTTCCAGAATATTTTTTAGCAATTATAATTCGTTTAGCAAATACTTGTATACTAAAATAACTTTCATTTTTTACTATTAAAAATCTTATTTGTTTACTAAATCTACATTTTTAAATGATGTAAAGTTAAAATAATGCATTTGTCGTTATGCCTATTAAATAGATAAATTAATGGATACTTCTAACAGTATCGTAAAACTCACAAATATTTTATGCTTAGAATATAATTGATATTTCCTATAAATCCATCAAACTTTAAATTAAAAGATGGATTATCTTAAGAACATACTCATGAATTTTAAACCTAAAAAATGCAAAAATCATACATTTTTCAATTTTAAAATACTTATAAATTTAGGCTCTGTTAAGTTAAGGTAAATTCAAGAAGGAAATATTAAAAAATCTACTAAAATTGAGCATAGAACATATTTGAAAAAACGGATATTGAGACTATGTTATCATTAAGTTAACAGAGCCTAAATTTATGTTGATTAAAAAGAAAGAATCGAAATAATCCTTTATAAAGACATTATCTCATTATTCGACATAAAAATCAGAATACTAGTAAAAATATAAAAATCATAGATGCAATTGAAACGATATCTACTAATACTCTCGTATATTCAATAATGAAATCTAATATGTCAGATCATGAAATGGTCTTCCATAAAATAATGGTTGCGATCGATGGTTCAGAACAGTCTTTTAAAGCTGTAGAATATGCGCTAGATATAGCAATAAATCAACAAAAAAAAAGATATACAATTCCTAGTGGTATCGGTAGTAGAACTTGTCAAACTTAATCTATCAACATTTATAACTGCACCAACTTACGGATTAAAAGATCTTCAAGAAAGAAGAGAAGAAGCAAGGAACTGGATTAACAAAATTGAAAAAATAATTAAAGATAGATACAAAAGTTTTGAGTTCAAGGCACAGATTCTCGAAAATTTTACACTAAAGGTAAGTTCTCTAATAATAGATTTTGCAGAAGCAGAAAAGGTGAATTTAATAGTAGTAGGGAGTAGAGGAACACATGGTTTTAAAAGATTGTTATTAGGAAACACTGCATCAGATATTATAACTTATGCACATTGTCCTGTCTTAGTAGTAAAATAGCTATTTGTATTACAATCTATAAATCATGCAAAAAAAGTAAAATAAACAAATTAGTTAATCAATAATAAAAAATTAATTTTAAAGTTTTGACGATATTTACAAAAAATATATCATTCCAGTAAAATCAGATAATGAGATTATAATTGTAGTTATAGCATAATCTCTATTTATTTTTTTATTAAAAATTTTATTGAATGCTGCATCTATTTGGGCCTAATTCTAGATTAGATATTTCTTCTGGAATTAGCGGGATTGTTCCTTTATTAATTTGAATTATTCTGGAATAGTTTTTAGGCCTAGGTACAGAGATTTGAATTACTTCTTTTACAAATTCTTCTTCTGAAAGATTTAGTTTTTTATTTTTACCTGCGATTTTCAAGGTGGTATTATAAATACGTTTATCATTTGGTTTGGTTGATTCGCCGTGATGAGTCGGATATATGTATGTATCAGAAGGCAACTTGAAAATTTTGTTATGCAGTGAATGATAAAGATCATGTGAAAATTCATCAGCTTTATCTCTTAAATCAGGTCTACCAATACTTTCAATAAATAATATATCTCCAGTAAAAAGATACTTATTATTAACTAGATAGCATAAACTCCCTGGCGTATGACCTGGTGTGTGAATTACTTGAAGAAATGACTTTCCAAATTTTAGAATATCCTTATCTTTAAGGAAGTTTGTCTTTAAATCCCATGATTCTGATCCACTTTCATACCATTCTGAATTTGTAATCTTTGCTAACTCATTAGCACTAGAAAGGTGATCAGCATGCTGATGGGTATCTATGACTTTAGTTATTTTAAAATCTTCTCTCTCAGAAATCTCTAAATATTTTTCTATAGGATATAAAGGATCAATAACAACCGCTTCTTTTTCTGATACTATTATATGAGAAAGGCATCCCTTTCCTATTTTATGCACTTGAATGACAAGCAGATCACTATGTTCCTCCATCGTATCGACCAAGACCTGGTTCCAGTTAGCCAAACCACCTGTCAAAGTTTTTGATGGTAAATTATTATTTTCTAACAAAAATGATGCTATCTTTGCTCTATTACCATGTGGACATATAGTGATGATCTGTTTATCCGTAGATATTTTTTCCAAATTTTCTTTCTTACTTAGTTCCTGTAGTGGGATATTTTTACTTCCAGGGATTCTAAAATCAGAAAATTCTTCTGGTTCTCTTACATCCAACAATAGTAGTTTTTCATATTCATTTTTTTGGTTTAATTTTTCCCATAAATCAATTGACGAAATTGAATCTGACATGGAATCTTTTGTCAGCTCACCTTTCCAATTCATCATACCTCCATTCAGATAATAAGAATCAAATTGCATACTTCTCATCATCTCTGCAGTTTCTCTTGAAAAGGCACCATCATCGTCAATTAAAATTATCCTTATATTTTTAGGAATTTTTGGCATAATAGTTTGTTTTGTGTTGGCATCGCAAACAGCGTGAGATGCACCTGAGATATGACCCTTGTCATATCTTTCCTTTGATCTTAAATCAAAAAGTAAAACAGATTCCTTTTCTTTTATTAATTTTGATAAATTATCAGCAGAAATTGAAATATCTTTATTCATAAATCAATATGAAATTTTAAAATATAAAATTCTTTGGTAATTCTTCCCAAGTTTTGGGTTAACAACCTAAGTAAACGTTACAAAACTACAACAAAGTACATTTAGAGAGAACCTCCATCTTATTTTCTAATTTAAATTCCGTATGTTAACAGAGATTTCAAAAATATACTTTGTATTTTTTTATTATTTTTTTAATTCATATCGCTGACTCGTTTTTATTTCCAGAGCCAATATCATATGCCTCATAAACATCGTAAACAAATATTTTACCGTCAGATACGGATCCTGTAGTCAATTTAGACAAAAGTTCATCAATGATGTTTTTTGCAAGCGAATCTTCCACAAGAACTTCAATTTTAGTTCTAGTACCATATTTTGGAGTATACGTCATAACTCCTCTTCCAACTGGAACAGGTTTATATTTAGTTTTACCTCGTCCATTTACGTGATAAAATGAGATTCCTCCTACACCAAATTTTTCCAAAATTTCATCTGCACGATCTACACGTTCGTGAGGTATTATCAATTCTATTCTTTTCATGGTTCTATAAAATATCTCTTATTATAAAAAAATTTTGTGTACATTCCTTATTTTGTGAATATTAAAAACGTAAAATTTTAAACAATATTAGAAATATAATTATGTTAAATGTAATAGAATTAATTATGCCGCATGTAGTTTTCTCTGGAAATATTTCTTTTAAAGAAGTATTCCAAAAATTAGAAAAAATATTTTTTAAAGATTCTGATAATAATTTAATAATCCGTGTAGAAGAATATTTTATGAACAAATATGAAAATATAATTTTAGCTAAAACAATTTCAGTAGATCGTAAAACCCAATCCTTCTACATAATGTTGATGAAAAAGGAAGACAAGATTACAATCAGATTAGATCCTATCACCGATCCTGATAAGACGGAAGGTGTAAAAACTGCTATCGCATTAATCTCGAAGACTATCAAAGAGTATGGAAAATCGTCGAATCTTAATATTACAAAGACTAACGTACAGGAATTTATTAATAAGGTACAATCAACCAAGTAAAATAATTTTTAGTAATTTATTTTCTACATATGTATTTTATGCATAAATTTGGATTTAATATTTTTCTAATATTTTTTCTAAAGATAAAAGGATTGATTTAAATCAACAAAAAATATTTTGTGTTCATTTTTTAAATTATTTATACTTCCAATTATATTTGTAGGTTTAGGAGAACATTTAGTTCTAGTTAGGAATTGTTATATTTTGTAAATTACATTTTTTTGGAATTTTTTACGAATAAATTTAGTATATGTCTTCAAATTAATTTAGTATGTAGAGATATATAAATTTCTAAATTCAGTAGGCTTTACTCCTTTAATAATATACGTTAAAATGAAAAATATATTTTTCATTTTATTCTATCAACTATTCATTGATTTTCACTATTATATTGTATTTAGTCTCTGCATATAGTTATTCATTCTTGTTAACTATAACTCCCTTCATTCTATCAGAGTAATCATATTGATATAGGGATAAAGGTTTTATTTCTATAGCTACCTCTTTCTGATCTACTTTCAGTAAGAATTTTGCTAATGATGATTTATCATCTTTTAAATATTTTTTTATCAGAATTTTTAATATCTCTATACCCTTACTATTATCTAATTTTGCATATCCAAATCCTCTTACCCCTCGATATGGAGGTAGGTCACCGGCAACTTCAAACCCGCATTTAGGATTGTTAGATAAATGGTTTACAATCTTAGAGCTTTCTCGACTAGCACAAAAAATTTTTTCTTCTAAATAAATATACCATAATGATACCGTTGTGGGCCATCCATCTTTTTTGACACACGAAAGTCTTATGGGAATAAGGGCTTTTTTTAGATATTCAGTTGGATTCATGTTTCTATTTATTTCAATCGTTATACATATTTGTTACTAGTTTTAAAGTGAAAATATATCCGGCTCTGTTAGGATAAGATAATATTCACCTCCTCTAAATCAAAATCATGATTATTATTCACTATTGTATCATTGTACATAGATACAAAGAATTGTATCCAGTTATATACATGAAATAGATTACACTCTTCTTTAATACAAGGATAGTAATCATCAAAGTTTTCTATTCTGGCTTTCAAATATTGGTTGACTCTTTCCATCAAACTTTTCTGAATTGAGGAATGTAGATAGTGTTTCAATCCAATTACGTTACACGCTTCATCATACCAGGTACCACCATCAGTATAGACTGTATGTTTGCCATATTTTTGAACCAGCGATCTAATGAATTTTTCGGCAACAAGCATGTTTCTTTCCTCTGAAATGTAGATTCCAAGCACTAAAGAGTGAATTGGTTCAATACAGATCCATAACCA
Organism: Nitrososphaeraceae archaeon; assembly: GCA_042138015.1. GTDB lineage: Archaea > Thermoproteota > Nitrososphaeria > Nitrososphaerales > Nitrososphaeraceae > TH1177. Next base: position 19,358 of record JBHIVA010000038.1, read on the forward strand.
AAAATGTTGACTACCGATATGGATTACAGTTTCATCTATTATAAAAGCAGTTACCCTTTTTCTTTTGTAGATCTGACAGTAACCAAATCGTTGAATCCAGTTCCAAACAGAAACATAACTTCTCTTATCCTCTCTAAATATGGTTAATGCTTTAGATGTATCACGTAAACTCAAACCAAGAAAATACAGATACAAGGAATACATTACAATATAGTTTGATGTTTTATTTCTTTCAAATTTAATTTTCATATAATATTTAATTAAAGCATTCTCAGCTATAGCTCTTACTGCTTATCTGAACAGAGCCATTTTGGTTCTAATTTACACGATTTTTTTTATATGAACATGCGAAACCTAAATACAAATACCACATTATCTAATATCTAAAAAGTCATCGGATATGTATTTTGACTATTAGCAAGTTACAAATATCAAGATATCTATCTCTTAAATAACTCTTTCCGCATCTAAAATATATACTGTTGATTTTTATCAATAAAAAATTTAAATTCCTACAATAACATTTTTAAACTGATAACAATCGTGTATATTATGCTAAGCATATTTGTCATTTTGACTCTTGTATTTCTAATAATTACTCCAGTTATAATCTCCTTTGCTCAACCTTC
>JBHIVA010000039.1:0-19092 GCA_042138015.1 Nitrososphaeraceae archaeon
AACCAACAAAGACTTCAGAACCAACAAAGACTTCAGAACCAACAAAGACTTCAGAACCAACAAAGACTTCAGAACCAACAAAGACTTCAGAACCAACAAAGACTTCAGAACCAACAAACAACCCTTAGGTTGTTTGACAATACAATTTTTTGATAATCAAATTATATAACCCCTACCGATTTGGCTAAATCATAAGCCGACTTCTTATTTAACCTTGTTTTGCTCAGTATAGTATATCTTTCAGGCCTCAAAGATTGAGCAATCAATAATGCTTGAATAACATCACTTTCCCTTATATTCAACTGACTTGCCTTTGTGGGAGCTCCTAAATTCTTAAGAGCTTGTATTATTATCTCATGTTGTAATCCATGCAATTTTGCCATTAATATTGTACCAATCCCAACTCGTTCTCCATGTAATCCACACGAATCACGTACAATATATTCTACGGCATGACTGAAAAGATGTTCAGATCCTGAACAAGGTCTACTACTACCTGCTATGCAAGCAGCTACACCTGAACTAATTAAAGCCTCGATTATTGTTCTGAGACCAGCCTCTTTATTATTTAATAATTCATGTGATCTATTCAATATAATTGACGCACTCATCTGTGCCAGACTTGCAGAGTAACTTCCAAAATATTCATTATTTTCATCTCTAGCCAGTTCCCAATCCTTAACAGCAGTCAACTTTCCAATGAGGTCTCCACAGCCACTAGATAACAAACGTAATGGGGCTTCTGAAATTAATTTTGTATCGGCTAGAACGCCTATTGGAGTAATTGCTTTAATGGAATGTGGTTTATCAGTACCTCTCAAAGAAACGAACGGACTGGCTATGCCATCATGGGAGGCCGAAGTTGGGATACTTATAAAAGGTTTTTTCAAATAAAATGCAATCATTTTTCCCACATCTACAGATTTTCCCCCGCCTACCCCTAGGATAATGTCCGGTTCGAATTTTTTTATTTCATACTTCGATTTGGATACTCCTCCTATTGATGCTTCCGTTCTAATATACCAATAATCATTTAGATTTTCTTTCTGTAGTGTTTTACTGATAATATGTTCTGTTCTATTTTTTACATTATGACCACAAATTATAACAACATTGGAAATTTCGTTATTGATACTTTTAACGAAGTTACCTAGTTTGGAAATGACATTATTTCCAATTAAAATTTCCCTTGGTAATTCCATTAAATGTGAATTTATATCCAAATCGACTTTCGAATCAACTTACCAATAGAATTAATTCTTAAAATTAATTTGTTTGTTATCCCTCGTTATTTTTTAACGGTTTCTGCTATAGCATAACCCATTCCGACCCTGGTAATTTTTATCTTAACCTCATCCCCTACATTTGTACCAGCTACAAAAATTACCATTCCTTCTATCTTTGCAACACCTGAGTCGCCTCTTTTACTCATAGCTTCTATTTTCACGTCATATTCTTCATCTACTTTTACAGGTATTCTAAATGATCTAAATTTACGAAAACGTTCTTCCTTCTGTCCGTCTTGAATATTAGACCTATTATTTTCTTCTTTATTTTCTCCAAAGCTACCCAATCTTTATTCCTAATTGACTTAATAGTTATCGTTATTTCAACTTTTTTTTATTAATGGTTTATAAATTTTAATTCCATGTTACAATTGATTTATATTCCAAATAGATTTTTTTTTACATGGAATTAAAATTATAGGAGTGATATGAAATTTACTAACTCTCACTATGAAAATGATAATCAAAATATCATGGCCACTATTCTGAAAAATCTTCCAAAAGAATCAGGTTTAACTAAAATAGAATATGAAGGTCCTTCTATATCACTACACACAATTAATCCAAGATTTTTGATGGAAACCTCTCAATTATTGACAAATATGGTTAATGTTATCAGAAAGCGAATTGTAATAAGAACAGATGAGTCTATTAGAAAATCCCATAAGGAAACATCTTCAATAATTAACAAATATTACGGTCCAAAGACCATCGACAGTATTTTTTTTGATGATGCACTTGGGGAAATAACGATTTACATTAATTATCCAAACAATTTAATCAATAGTGATCTACAACTTTTAGACCTAATTGTTAAAACCGGTTGGAAAATAAAGATAAGAAAATCGTCGAAAGCAGGGTCTTCAATACAATTCATAAATAATACATTAATTGATGCTACTGATTACCGAATAGGATTTTATAAGAAAGTTGGAGAAAGCATTTTTCGATCAAAATTGAATAACATCTGTGAGGCGAGCCTCATTGCGTTAGGAGGATGTGGTGAAATAGGCCGATCATGTTTTCTGATTGTCACTAACGAAAGCAAAATACTACTAGACTGTGGAATTAATCTTCAAGAAAATAGGGCATTACATCATTTTCCTCGGATGGATATAACTGGTTTTAAACCTGAAGAAATTGATGGAGTAGTCCTAAGTCATGCACATATGGACCATACTGGTTTTCTTCCATACCTTTACAAGTATGGATACCGTGGGCCAGTTTATTGTACAGAACCAACTCTTCCTTTAATGATCATGCTTTTTCTAGATTACCACAAGAATCATGGTTTATACTCAGATCAAGATATAAAAAATGTTATCGTACATACTATCCCGTTAAACTTGGGAGATGTTACTGATATTGCTCCGGACATCAAATTAGTTTTTTACAATTCTGGGCATGTATTAGGCTCTTCCTCTATTCATCTTCATATAGGAAACGGAGATCACAACATTGTATACACAGGTGATCTTAAATTCGGGAAAACAAATCTTCTAGACAATGCGACTTGGAATTTCCCAAGGGTAGAAACATTGATAATAGAAGGCACTTTTGGAATTAAAGAGTCTCCGCATAAACGTGAAGAATCTGATCCGATTCTAGTTGAGAGTATCAATAGGACCATTAGATCAGGAGGTAAAGTCCTTATCCCAGTTCCTATTATTGGATTAGCTCAAGAGCTTATTTACAGTTTAAATCAGTATCAAACAACAGGCAAGTTAGATTTAGCAGATATATACATTGATAATACAATCCTTGAAGCATGTAATATTTACGAAATGTATCAGGATTATCTTTCACATGGCCTAAAAACTGCTGCTACTTCTAACTTGTTTAAATACGACAATATCAAACCAATTCCTGCAAAATCAAAAATCAATAAACCAAGTATTATTTTAGCTCCATCTTCAATGCTTATAGGAGGAACTTCTGTTAGAATTTTAAAACAACTTTGTAATGATTCAACAAATAAAATTTTATTTTTGTCGTACCAATCACAGGGAACAATCGGAAAAGAAATTCAGTTAGGTAGCAAGGAAATTATTATCAACGGACAAACAGTTGAAATTAATTGTCAAATAGATTCAGTCTATGGTTTTAGTAATCATAGTGATTATAATCAACTTCTTGCGTATGTAAGTCGTCTTAAACCAAAGCTTAGAAGAGTATTAGTAAACCACGGCGAAAAAGCGAGAGTACAAAATTTAGCGGTTTCTATAAATAAGATACTTAATATACAATCCCAATATCTATTAGTACCTGAAGCTACTAAATTATTATAAAAAAAATAGTCAATTTTGCAGATCCGTTACCATTAAATTTAAACGTCTAGATATTCTATACAATGAATAAGGAAACTTCTATAAAATCTTCTCTAGACTTTATATCTAAAAAATGGAAAATTGACCCAAAAATCTATGATATTCATCTAGGAAAAAGGAGTGATATAATAGATACATTAATTCAAGTAAATCAGGTAATTTTTCATATCCCAAAGCTAACCAAAGATAATCTTTATGTTATTTGGAATTGTCTGTGGCCAGAATGTCATAACTGTTGCGAAAAACAAGGAAGATTACCATTAACAAATGATGATATCACAAATATAAGCAAAAGACTAGGGTATCCATTGAAATCTGAATTTGTTAGAAATGAAACTAACACATCTAGCTGGCAGGAAGATGGCAATTATGGAAATTTAATCACATTTATAACTATGATATCCTTACGACGAAAAAAAGATGAAAAAGAGGAGGAGGATGGACATCCTGTCAAGTGCAGATTCTTGGACAAGGAAGGATATTGTAAAATTCAGTCTGACAAACCAGGGGTTTGTTGGCTATACCCTTTTGCATCGTGGATCGAATCTCGTGACGGAAAACCAGTAATCCACGCCACATTTCAATTTACTGGTGACTGTCCAGGATATTATCTTAGCAACAATATTGACGAAATGGTCCCCATCCTATCTGATTATTCCTCTAAAATTTATGATTATAACATGAGTATTAATAGAACTTTTCGAGAAGGTTTTGGAATCGCTAACATTATTTATTGAAATATATAAAATACGGAATGAAACTTTCATAATATTGTTGAATATTCTAATATTCTAATAATACTTCAACTCTCAAAGAATCTACTTCTTTAGATAAACTAATTATGTGAGAAATTCGTAAAATATTTATGATTTACAATTCTAATCCAACACCAAACCTCAAAAATGGAGCAGAATTATTACTAAAAGGTGGTTCTCTATTAAACACTTCATGTAATAATTGTGGTGGTGTTCAAATTCGTTACAAGGAAAGAATTATCTGCATAAATTGTGGTTTAGAAGTAGGAGAAAAAAAAGAGACTGATAATATTGAGACTTCAAATCCTACTAGGCAGGACTTAGCTAGCACCAAAGAAATGACCAATGACGTTAAAATTCTCGATGAGACGATATCCAGATATGATAAAATAATTCTTAGAAAACTTTCTTATTTGTTTACTAGTTTAAAGGACGAGGAAGATCTTTTAAGTCAAAACATAAAGATAGACTTGATTATCAAATACTTGGATATACTTGAACGAATTAAGAAAAGTTGATTTAATTTATTTTTATTTTCTATAGTAATATCGTGGAAACCAATTTTACTTAAATTCTTATTTTTGCGATGCTCTCATTATCCAAAGGAAGAGCGCTAATTTCCTTTTTGTACTGATTCGCAATTATCTTTACTATTGATGGATTATCTTTAGGTGCATCAGAATATCTAACAGCAATTCTAGCACAAATCATTATTTCGTCTTCCGTTGGTTTATTGCCTCTTAATATGCACGTTGGGCCCACATAATCCTTCACCATGATCTTTAAATCCTTTTTTAAACTTAGTACTTCTAAAACCCTATTTTCTTCTTTACTTCTTCCAACAATGAATTTCTTATCTCCAGAAACTCTAAAATGCCTCCCTAATTTCAATAATTCAACATCATTTATATCGGGAATAGCACCATTGTGCTTATATAGATCTTTTATCCTTTTAGCGAAAATAGGATCGGTCAATAAACATCCCCCTGCAGAGTTTGGTGGATCACTAATATCATATTTTTCTGCCAATCTTAATTGCCCCTTTCGAGATCTCCCTATTATATTTCCTAAATTTTCTCTTTTAATAAGTCCATTTTTCTCTGGATTTGTGATAGGCAGATGTTTAGAAGATAATGGCCTAACTACTACTCCCATAGTTCCGGTTTCATTCTCGATAATCGAGAGTGCATTTTTATTTTGACTCATAGGTCGCTGACCTAAAACTTCCCCTGTGACAATAAATTCTGCACCTATTTTTTTCATATGTTCTTTAGCAACACTATACATCATACTCCTACAATCAATACATGGATTCATACCAGAACCATACCCGTGTTTTGGATTCTTTAACATTTGAAGATATTCTTCACCAAAATAAATTGTTTTTAGTTTAATGCCAAGTTCTGTGGCAACTTCTTTGACTCTATGACCACAACCTTTGCCGCAATCGAAATCACAGAATGGGGTTTTAATTGCTACCGCTTCAACCTCCACTCCTTGATCCTGTATCATTCGTATAGCTAAATTACTATCTAATCCTCCAGATAACAAAGCAACAGCCTTTTTTTTGTGGACAGACATCTTTTTTCTCGTGGATTTTAATTTAACATTTCTCGTCATAGTGAACTTTTTTCCGATCCATCTATTATCTATTGTTGTTAATACATATAAAATATATATTGATAATAAAAAGAATAGTAACTACATCATGGCAATCGAATCTATTTCTAATTTTGATACGTATGTATGGATAGCAGTAGGTCTATTTATTGCAGGTTTATTTTCTATAATGGTTTATGAAAAATCAAATTCCCCAACTAACGGGAAAAGCCGTATTAAAAGTGATAATTAAAGAATTTTGTCAAAATTAAACTTTGCAAAAGCAGAAAAAATTATTGCTAATCAATTTTCTCATTATGGTTTTAACAATCTAAATTTTATACAGAATCTAGCACTCAAGGTAATTTTAAGAGACTATCACTGCTTAATTGTAGCACCTACTGGATCAGGAAAAACAGAAGCTGCTATATTGCCAGTAATAAAATTAATTTCTTTAGCAAAAAAAGAACCTGGGATCAAGGCATTATATGTAACACCATTACGGGCACTCAACAATGACGTATTACGTAGAATAATTCATTATGCTACGACAGAAAATTTAACCGCAGAAATTAGACACGGTGACACTCCGATCAAAATAAAAAAGAAGATAACTAACAACCCTCCTGATATTTTGATAACTACTCCTGAATCTATACCTATACTACTAACTATTGAGAATTTACTAAAGTCTTTCAAATACTTAAAATACATAATAGTAGATGAAGTTCATGAATTAGTGTCTAACGAAAGGGGATCACATTTGACTGTATCAATGGAAAGATTACAATTTCATTCAAAAAATAAAGTTACTCGAATAGGACTTTCTGCAACATTAGGAAATATTAAAGATACAGGAAAATTCCTAGTAGGATCAAACGATAAATGTGCCATTCTTCAGGACAAGTCTATACGAAAATATGATCTAAAAGTCAAGTTCGTAAAAGGCTCAATAAATAATGTAGTTAAGTTCATTCTCGAGTACATTAAAAATAATGATATCTCAGGTTCAGTTCTATTGTTTACCAATACAAGAGATGAAGCTGAATATTTTGGGACCATTCTTCATAATCAAAAAGATATTAATATTGATATACATCATGGATCTCTTTCAAAAGAGATAAGAGAGGATACTGAATATAAACTTAGAAGTGGTAAGGCAGGCATAGTTGTGTGTACTTCTTCATTAGAATTAGGGTTGGACATAGGTTCTATTGATCTAGTTGTACATTATGGATCTCCGAGACAAGTATCTAAATTGATGCAACGCATTGGAAGAAGTCGTCACCAAAGGAAGCTCTCAGCTCACGGATTGATAGTTACAAATGTTCCAGATGACGAAATCGAATGTATTGCGTTAATTAGAAGAATGCGAGATGGGTCTGTCGAACAGCAGATGATTCATACCAAATCGTTGGACGTATTATCTCATCATTTAGTAGGATTATCATTAGAAACAAAAGATGAAATTAATATTAATTCTGCTTATTCAATCATTTCAAAAGCATATCCATTCAAAAATATTTCTATATTTACAATTGAATCATGTTTAGATATTCTAGACAGAACTGGAATAATAAGATATAATAAAGAATATAAAACATTTAGGAGAAAAATCAAATCTTATAAATATTACTTTGAAAATATTTCAATGATTCCTCACATTTTAAAGTTTCAAGTATTAGACATAATTAGTAAAAAAAAAATTGGTACTCTGGATCAGAAATTTGTAGGCGATTATTGTGAGAAAGGAAACATTTTTGTTCTAAAAGGATCACAATGGCGAGTAATATCAATAGATGAATTAAAATTTCAAGTTAATGTAGAACCATTATATGGAAATAAGATCAATGTCCCTTACTGGGTAGGGGAATTAATTCCAGTCGATTATAACACTTGCGTAGAAGTAGGAAAAATTAGAAATATGGTTGTAAATAATACAATAAAGGTTGATAATTCTATATTAAAAGATTTTTTTTCTTCATTTAATCTTGTGCCTGACTCGAATAACATAGTCGTAGAAACTTCTAATATTCAAAATTATCTTATAATTCATTCAACATTTGGAACAAAAATCAATAATACTCTGTCATCTTTATTTTCTACAATTATTTCATCAAAACTCGGATATATTGTAGAAACTAGAAGCGATCCATATCGGATTCTGTTAACCTCATCGGCTAGGATAACTAAATTTCACATTGAATCTGTTCTTTTGGGTAATTATGATATCGAATCAATTTTAATCGCCTCTTTGAATAATACATATCAATTAAACTGGAAGGTATGGATGGTAGCCAAAAGATTTGGTCTTATTAAAAAAGAAGCTTTGTACGATAAAAAGATTGCAAAATTTATTTATGATAAATATGCGAAAACACCGATAAGTGAAGAATCGATAAGAGAATTAATCCATGAAAAATATGATGTTTCATTAACTAGACATATACTTGATAATTTTAATAAGCAAAATATTAGGCTACACTGGGTTCAAGTTACTGAATTTTCGAGTTTAGCTAAACCGATTCTTGACCATTCAGCGAAATTTTCTGCTACTCCTAATTCAATTGAAGCAGGGGTTATAGAGCTAGTAAAGGAAAGAATTGAAAAAACTAAGCAAAAATTTATATGCATTAGATGTGGCAGATGGGAACGAGTTCATACCGTACAGGACACACCGTTAAACATAGTGTGTCCATATTGTAAATCGAGGCTAATAACAGTAACATATTGGTATGATAATGAACTTAAACAAATAATCAAAAAAAAACTTGATAGAAAAATACTATCAAAAGATGAGAGTCATAAATTTGATCGTGCTTGGAAAATATCTTCACTAATAAATAATTTCGGAAAAAAAGCAGTTTCAGTTATTGCAGGACATGGGATAGGGGCTGATACTGCTGCAAGAATATTACGTGATTATATTGATGAAGATGAATTATATAGACAATTATACAAGGCTGAACGACAATACGTAATAACTAGGGGATTTTGGGATAGCTAATATTCAATTTAATTTACCTGTTTTCATTTACTTTAACTTATCTTCCTTATTTCAGAAAACCCTTTTAATGTTAATTCTAATTGATTTTCTCTTCCCATTGTTGCAATTGCCCCTATCACTTTAATTCTATTTCCTACCATCAATTTAGAAATCTTCTTGCTTTGTTCCCTCCATCCAGTTACTCTAATTTCCCCTGTGTCATCTCCAATAAGTGTATCTGTTACAAGTACATTTTCGCCATTTTTTAAAGTAATTTCTGATGTATTAGGTGGTTTTAAAACAATTGCTTCTAAAATGTATGGATTTTCTGATATTTCCATTTCTTTAATTTTTGATTCTAATTCTAAATTGTTTGGAAAAGATTCATCTTTTTCTTGAATAACTCTTATGAAAGAGTCTTCATTAGTAAAGTAATAAATGTTTCCAAAAATTTTATTTGGTATTCCCTCTATAATGTTATTAGCTTGTATTTCTTCGTCTATTAATTTTTGATATATCACGACTGATACAAAATTTCTTTCCTTATCTATCGCCAAAAAATTTTCATTTAATGAATCTTCTACACTCGAGTTAGAAATTATCTTTAAAACTACAACTTTTCCTTCTTCTAATTTTTCTTCTGAGTCTATAGTCTCTATTTGAGTACCTTCATCTCCATGAATCTCTAACTGTTCGCTACTATATTGTGGATTACCTTCTTTGATTTTCACACCAATTAATTTTATTTTGGATCCTTTAGTGAAAATTTCAGGGATTTTTTCTTCATTTATGTTCCAAATTAAAGTTCTAAACGATATATTTTCTTCTTTATTTGTTAATACGATCTGTAATGATTTGCCAGGTTCATTTCTAAAATTAGTATATCTCGATATTCTTGGATTAGATGATATATATCCTATTACTGCTGTATTTTCAACTGGTTCTTTTATGTCATCAATGTTTTTAGTTATTGTTTCAATAAAAGGAATATCCGATTGCTCATTATATATCTCGATAGAGCCTCTTGCTCCTAGATTTATGACTGGTTTGTTATCCAAACCAGATTTAACATAACCATGGGAAATTTTTACAAGATCTCCTGGTTTTAGTCTTTCAACCTCAGGAAAATTAACATGATTATCCCATAATCTTAATTTTATTGATGTAAAATTGTCATAAATTGTTAAAGTTCTATTCTGTATTTCTTCGTTTGTATCACGTCTTGTATACTTTTTAATAGGATATATAGAAATTATTCTTGCTAAAAGATTGACATCCTGAGCACCGATATAGAGGTCCTTTATTGTTGTCTGACTATCTTGCGTATTATCAAATGAAATTCCAAGATCAGCAGCAACTAGAAATAAAGCTCCTTGATCTGTTAGGTAACCTGCACCTATCTTTCTTTTTTTTTCATCTATCAAATCCCTGATTTGCTCTGCTGTTATTTCTGGTTGTCGCTCAAGAATAATTTCAATCATTTTTTTAAATTCTAGAGACAAGTATCTATCTATCTTTATACTATCTCTCCTGTTCTATATGTTTTGATTTACTATTGATTAATTTTGTATTAAATATCGTTTTTTTCATTTACTCGAGTGTTGATAAAACCTACAGAAAGCAAAAAAGATTGAGCTTCAATTGTTTTTTATGCAACAAAAATTGGAATTGTAATTTGGTTTTCTTTATATTTAGAATGTTATCGTCTCTTTTTCTAAAAACTTAAATAAATAAAAGAGGAATAAATATTATGATAACAATATTTCTAATTGTACTTGTTTTAATATCATTTATTCCCACTGCCTTTTCACAATTTACATCTGATTTAATGATTACGGATATGCGTACTACTCATACTATATTAGAAAAAAATGTGGATCAAGTGATATCACTACTTAAAAATAACAATACTGCGGAAGCCCTAAACTTGCTGGAAGGTGTGAAAATAAAAGTTAATCACATGAATACTATGTTCGATGATCTAGTTTGGGAATTGTCAAATAAAGGACATTGATTACTCAATATTTCTTGTGACTTCAATCTATATTGATTCAAAAGTTGTATTTACATTTTGTATATATTTCATTTTAATCTAAATTTATTAAATTTTATAAATAGAATATTTATTTATGATTAAAGAAAGATCAATTTGTTCTAGATGAATGAAAAATTTTTCGACAGAATAGACGCTGCTAAACAACTATCTGAAAAGATTTTCGAATTTTTGAAAAACCATAATATCATATCAGAAAAAATTTTGGTTTTAGCTATTCCAAGAGGCGGAGTAGTAGTTGGGGATATAATAGCGTCTAGACTAAACTTAGATCTTGATATTGTAGTAACAAAAAAAATTGGAGCTCCTTATAATCAAGAACTGGCAATAGGCGCAGTTTTGCCAGATGGGAGTTTTTATGGTAATCAGCATATAATTAATACATTAAAAATTGACAAATCCTACATCGATTCTGAAAGAATGAGACAAAAAGAAGCAATAGAACACAGAATGTACGCCTTCAGAGGTACTAAAGAATACGAAGCAAATTTTGAAGACAAGATATTGATACTTGTAGATGATGGAATTGCTACTGGTGCTACCATGATAGCTGCTGTTGAATGGTTAAAAAAAGAAAAACATCCAAAAAAGCTAATTATAGCAGTACCTGTAGCACCTAAAGATGAAATAGTTGAGATTCTCAAGAAAATTTCTGATAATGTAATTATCCTTAAAGAAATCAGAGATTTTAATGCTGTAGGACAATTCTATGAAAATTTTCAACAAGTGGAAGATAATGAAGTGAGAGAAATATTAAAGAAATACACCCAACATGAATAATTCAAACATGACTTTTTAATACAATGTGAATTTTTTGGGTAACTCTTTAAAAAATAATAACTTTATTAACCGATTTCAGGTCAACGAATTATAGGAAATTGATTTATAAAATAGAAACAATTCTCTAAATTCAAATATGATAATTATAAAGAAAAAATTACATTTACTATTTAGAAACCGAAATTAACTCAATCTCTACCTTGTTTTGGATTCTTATCCATATCATGACATGGATGGAGAGAGATTTGAACTCTCGATCACCTGTGTGTGAGACAGGTATCTTAACCAGACTAGACTATCCATCCTTTAAGATTTTAATATACTTTTTATTCTGTATATTCTTTCATAATTTAAATTTATTAAGTTCCTTCACTAAAACCAGTAAGATATTCCTGCTGTTCTGGGGTAAGAACATCAATTTTAACATTCATAGAATTTAGTTTAGCCATTGCAATCTCTTGATCTTGACTCTTATCTACAGTGTATACAATAGGTTTCAGTGATTTCCCTTCCTTAATGAGTTTGAGTACAGCTAAAAATTGATTTGCAAAACTCATATCCATCACTTCAGAGGGATGTCCTTCTGCTGCTGCCAAATTTACTAACCTACCTTCACCTATTAAGTAAATTTTTTTTTTCTGATTTGATTCATAGAGCATTGTATTTTCATTAATTGATTTTTTATTTATTGATTTTTTTTCCAATTCAGATACCGAAATTTCGACATTAAAATGTCCAGCATTGGCTAGGATAGCCCCATCTTTCATCTTAAGAATATGATTATAGTTAATGACGTCTTTACAGCCTGTGGTAGTAATAAAAATATCACCCCTAGATGATGCTTCCTCCATCGATGTTACTGCGTATCCATCAAGTTTTGCTTTTAGGGCTGCAATAGGATTGATCTCTGTCACAATAACATTTGCCCCTAATCCCCACGCCTTTCTAGATATTCCTTTTCCTACATGACCATAACCAGCCACAACAACATTTTTCCCTGCAATCATTACATTTGTTGAACGAATAATCCCATCAAGTGCTGATTGACCAGTACCATAAACATTATCAAAATCATGTTTTGTTTCTGCATCATTAACAGCAATTACTGGATACCTTAATCTTCCTGATTTTTCTAGTGCTCGTAGTCTTATCACTCCTGTGGTCGTCTCTTCTGTTCCTCCAAATATATCATACTTGTTATTGTTCAACGAAAATTCATTATGAATTTCCACAGTAAGGTCTGCCCCATCATCAATTGTAACATTTGGAAGTATATTCATAGAAGAATGGATGTCTTCATAGTATTCTTTAGTTGATACACCTCTACTTGCAAAAATAGCTATTTGTTCGTCTTTTGCTAGTGAAGCAGCAACATCATCTTGGGTACTTAAGGGGTTACACCCACACCATGATAGTTCGGCCCCTGCAGCTTTTAGAGTTCTAATTAATACACCAGTTTCCTTAGTGACGTGTAGACATCCTGTAACCTTAAATCCTTTGAGAGGTTTTGATATTTCATACTTTTTTTTTAAAGCATAAATAACTGGCATGTGTGATTCTGCCCAATCAATTCTTTGTCTGCCAGAATTAGCTAATGTAATATCCTTTACTCTATATTCCATATGGAAAATGGAGATTAGTGTTCTATATAATCTATTTTCAAACAGATTTTCAATTTGTATAATATCTGTATTAATTTACTAGTAACAAAAAATAAAGAGAAAATACTTCTTGAGTTAAATGCGAAAAACACAGATCTCTGTAATTGGATATAATGAGGATAGGTGTACACCGATAGCAAAAAAAATAGCATATGATGTAGGAAAAGAGATAGGATTATCTCAGTCTATTTTGATTTGTGGCGGCCTAGGAGGTGTTATGGAATCTGCATGTAAGGGAGCAAAGGATGTTGGTGGAGTTACTGTGGGTATTCTACCTCAAGATGACTTCTTTTTTGCCAATAAATTTTGTGATATTGTTATTCCTACTGGAATAGGATTTAGTAGAGATTTTATCGTTGCAACTTCATGTGACGGAATAATTGTTGTGGGTGGGGGAGTGGGAACCTTAACTGAATTGACTGTAGGTTACATGTTGAAAAAGAAAATGATAGCTATTACAGGTAGCGGGGGAATAGCTGAAAAATATGGAGGAAAATTTCTAGATGAACGTAAAAGAATCAAAATTTATAAAACTCCAAGTCCCAAAAAAGCTGTTAATATAATCATCACTTAAAGAGATAACGTGAAGTAAAGATTGATTTTTTTATTATTTCTTCAAAGTTAATAAATATTTATCTGGTTCATAAAATTGTCCAAATTTTGCATTTAAATTTTTCAAAGTATTAATAATGTTTTCAATACCAAATATTTCTGCAGTTTCAAATAATTCCCGTTTTAAACCCATCCCTAACTTTAGGGCTTTTTCAAGATCCTGTTCATCGCATACATGGTTTGAGAGTAACCAGGAGGCATTATTTACTGCCACTGAGACTAACCCAATTGGGTTAAATTTATTTGCTAATTCTTCGGAAAGTTGAACTCTTTCGTAATTGTCACCTTGATATTGATAGAAACCTTTTCCAGTTTTTTGGCCAAATTCATTTTTATCATACAATTCTTGAATCCTTGGATTTGGATAAATGACCTTTTTATCTCGAGAATACATTTCAGTGGTTGCTTTATGTATCACATCAAGACCGGTATAATCAGCTAATTCAAAAATCCCCATAGGCAGATTCATTTTGTATTTTGACGCAGAGTCCAATTCTACAAGAGACGCATTTGATCTTTCAAGCGAGTAACAGGCTTCATGAACTAGAGGAATGAATATTCTATTTACTATAAATCCAGCCACATCCTTTTTGCAAAGTATTGGAGTCTTTCCTACCTTGTTGACAAAATTGATTGCTAGATCTGTTATTTCTTGTTTTGTTTTTTCTCCAGGAATAACCTCCACTAATTGCATCAGTTGGGGGGGATTGAAAAAATGTAATCCTATAATCTTACTAGGTCTTGTCGTGAAAGAAGAAATTTCTGAAATTGGTAAAGTGCTAGTATTTGAAGCAAAGATGACATCTTCATTTGTATACCTATCTAATTCCTCATATACCTTCTTTTTTAGTTTTAAATCTTCTGGAACTGCCTCTATTATTAGTTCAGAATCTTTTAAAGCTTGTTGTATGTCTACGATTGGATGTATTCGATTAAGTATCCTTTCTGCTTCAGATTGATCTATTTTTTTCTTTTCAGCTAATTTACTTACCGACCACTTGATCTTATCCATCGCTTTGTCAAGGAAAGATTGTTGAATATCTCTGATAACCACTTCATATCCAGCCATTGCAGAGACTTGAGCGATACCATGACCCATTATGCCTGAGCCAAGGACTGTAATTTGATTAATATCATACATTCAAAAGATATTCATACAATGAGGGATTTAAATTTAGTTTCCACATACTAGGATAAAGTTAATAGTTGGAATTTACCCTATTATATTCGGAAGTTTGAAAGCGACCCAAGAGATTGTTAGCGAAGAGGCATTGTATCTAGGCACAGCAGAATCTGAACATACCGAGATGTATTTAAAAGCTATTTGGTTCATACGGGAAATGGGTAAAGAAGTGAAAGTAAGTTCGATCGCAAAATTGCTAAACGTAAAACAACCTTCAGTAGTTCAAATGTTACACAAGTTAAATGATTCAAATCTCGTTTCATATGAAAAAGGAAATCTGGTTCAATTAACACAAAAAGGTGAAAAAATAGGAAAGCAGATGATTCGCAACACAAGACTTTTAGAAGTCATGATGAATGATGCATTAAAAATTGAGATTGATGAGGAAATGGTTTGTGGAATAGAACATCATATGAAAACAAAATTTACTGATGCATTATGCACATTATTAAAACATCCAAGATACTGTCCACATGGACATTTTATACCGCGTGGGAAATGTTGTAAAACAGAGGATAATTAAAATCTGGCTAGGATATTCACTATATAATGGAAGATTAAGATTAAATTTATGTAATAGGTATTTCATAATGTAATAAAAATGTACTCTAAGAAACCAAGTGTTTCCCAAGCTATTAGGGAAATAATTTTCTCTAATAGTGTATATCATAACGCCTTGAGGATTGGTATTGCGAATTATACTGCATTAGCATTAAAAATAAAACCTGATGTTGAAAAGATTACAGGATCTAGTGTAAATATTAATACTATTGTAGTAGGAATAAAACGCTTAGCAGATATCGTCGAGGATGAAAATCCCAATGTATATAATGATAGTTTTGAGGCAGTAACAGGTGTCAGACTATCTTTAACTGGGAGTATTTTGGATGTAGACTTTGGAAAGGAAAATGAGAACATAGAAAAGATTTTTGATATTTTTGATAAAGGATTAGATATTCGTTTTAATATCTTTCAAACTAAAAATCATTTTAAATTATTCATAGAAAATATTAATGAAGTAAAAAATATTTTTACTAATGAGCTAAAAATTCTTCCTAATACAGTAAAAGAAGGTGTTTCTATGATAAATATAACATTACCATGGTCACCAAATGAGTTTGAAAAATCATATCAATTATTAGCAGTAATTTCTAATATACTTTATAACAATAGAATATTATTACATAATGCTTTTTTTACTCCAAATGAAATAGTTTTAATCGTTAGTGAAAACGATGCAGCAAAGGTTTATGAGTTGCTAAGATTAAAATTGTACAAATAAAAAACTGGGTAATAGTAATTATAAATGGTAATATAATTTTCGTTAAACTATAAAAATAATTTGAGAGATAAAGACCATGATAACATAAGCAATCAAACCCTTTTTTTTAATACTCAATTAAAAAATAAATACCATATAATTATTTATTTATTTATATACCAACCATTTTCTGTAATAAATTGAAATCTGGTATTCACAAAATTATTAGTTACAGATATCTATGCAAAATTTGTTTACATGTATGTATGTATGTTTAAATATTATTTGGTTAAACTTTATCCTAAAACTCATTACGTCGATTTCAGATATCTAATTTTCTAGTAATTCATAGACGAGTATGAATGATTTTGTTAAATTTTCTTAACATATTTTTATTTTTGAAAAATATTTGGTGATAAGTTAGCACTAGTATTAAAAATTTGAGAAATTTAAATATTTATTTTACAATTATTAATATTAACAATATGAATCAGATTTTTGATTATCCTCTGGAATTTTCTCTGAAGATGACATTTGGACAAAGTTACCTAGTCGGAAAAGCTTCATCTAATGACAATGTGTATGTTATAAATATTCAAGGTGGGAGAAAAGGAATAGTATTACCTAAAGAATTAATGAAATCGAACGACCAAGTAATGGCTAGTTTCCTTACAGAAAGTGAAAATGAAATAATTTTGACGGCTCAGGTTTCAGAAGGAATGGATTGGATAGAAATATACGACGATTTTTTGGTCTGGACTTTAGCACATGATCTCCCAATATCATTGATAATTGATGCCTCAAAAAGATAAATTTATGTTTAATTTTTAGAAATTTTGTATAGGACCTCATCTTCAATAGATAAAATATATAGATCACCCTCTGGACCTGTTTCAATATCTGATATACCACCAAACCCAGTACCAAATATAATTGACGATGATTCATCATCCCCATCAACTACTCTATCATGTAGTTCTTCTGGATATAGTTTGATATCTAAGTCTTCTCGTTGTGGGTCAAGTGATAAATAATACAAATTACCGTTTTTATAATCTCCTACAAACATTTTATTTAAATACTCTGTACCGAGATTTGAAGAATTCAAGAATTCAATATCAGTTAAAGCTACAGGATCCTCCCAACTTAAAACAGGATCTGTATACTCAGCTCCAGGGATTATTACCAAATCATATTCATTTTTATTTGTCCTATCAATAGGACCCATAACTTCACTCCATCCACCATTAAATCCTGGTTTAACAATATTAATCTCATCATATGAACCTGGACCATTTTCGGTTGACCATAAATATCCAGATTCTGAATCCAATGTTAACCCAAAACTATTTCTTATACCATAAGCAAAATATTTTGAGAAATCTGTGTCTGTTGCAAAGGGGTTATTTTCTGCTACCGAACCATCTAATGCATTAATTCGAAAGATTACTCCTGTATCATCAGGTTTGTCTCCCGATTTTTGATTTTGGAGTATCCCATCGTGATTCAGATCTCCAATTACTACATAAAGATTTTCAGTCGATCCGCCTAGTCTATCTCTTTCTAAAACAAGCTTTCCTGCATCGTGATTTGGCCCTGGTAATGCAGGAAGATCCAATAACATTTGCGGATTAGATAATTTAATTCCATCCCAGGTGTACTTAAAAACTCTATTTTTTATTGGATCAGAATCTGCATCGGTAAAATAAAAAAATACATCATTCCCATTTGATTCAACCCCTAATAGTCCCCTTTCGCTTTTCGTATCTACATCAAATTGTAGTATTGTAGATTGTTGTTTAGTATCATTTGAAAATAACTTCACATTTCCACCTTTTTCAATAACCAAAATATCATTGCCCAAAAAAACCATTCCTGTTGGTTTTGAAAAATCCTCTGCAATGATTTCTGTATTCAATGAAGGATCATTAGGAATAGTTTGAGAATATGCATAATTTAAAGTAGTGCTAAAAGAAACAATAAACAAACCGATGATCAGATTTTGTATAGTTATAAAATGAATCATACAAATGGATATAACGATTTGGTACCTCTTAAAATTTTCTAACTATGGTTATTAAAGTTAGCACTAGTGGTAGTTATAAAATTACCCGATTTGTTGTATAATAGCTTATTATAATTTATTTTATAGTTATGATAAATAGATAGATAAAATGTGTATTTTACAAATCCTGCTATTATTTTTATTTCTTGAGGATCATTTTAGGAGTCTTGTCCAATAGTCAATAACATTTTAGAATATCTTTTATAGATGAAAAGATTGTGATTTTTTAGATAGTGATTAGCAATTTTTATCAAATATAACTAAAAGTTATTTAGTCTATTTTATTTGGATGTGCATCTCTACTATCTGCAACATACATTATATCATTTTTTTTGTCTATAGCTATATCATGAATTAATAGAAACTCACCTGGACCAACCCCTTTTGTTCCAATACTCTTTATGTATTTACCATCAGGTGAAAAGACTTGGATTCTGTTATTCTGAGTATCTACTACATATAAATTATCTTTAGAGTCAATAGCCATTCCATGAGGTTCATCAAACTCACCTTCTCCTTTTCCA
>JBHIVA010000040.1:0-18187 GCA_042138015.1 Nitrososphaeraceae archaeon
CATGTTTCCTTAGATTGTTTGTAAGATTGTAAGTGTATCGACCTAGACCTCCCAACATTGGGGGATATTCTGTACAAACCATTAGAACTTTCAAGTTTAAACGACCTCCTTTTTAATAACTGCAAAGAATGAAGATATGAACAAGTATATCATATTTTTATTGGTAATTGATAATATTTTTTTAAGCAATTTTTAATTTATTAATATATATGTACTAGAGAAATATAAACTTACACACATATCGTTAGTAACATATATATAATATTAGGTAATATTATATTGTGGTGATTCTTGATGGCAACAAGTCAATTATCTAAAAGAGATAGAACTGTTGATCACAACGAGTTGGCTGTACCACGAACATTTGATCAACTATTTGATAATTTCAGACAAGATATGGAAAACACTTTTTTTTCGCCATTATTAGGACCATTTAGGGATATTAGATTGCCTTCTTCTACAAGTTCGGTAGAAACTAAGATTCCATTATGTGATGTAGTAGATAAAGGCGATAAGTATACAGTCACTTTAGAAGTTCCAGGAATCAAAAAAGAGAATATAGAATTAAAAGCGACCAATGAATACATTGCTATTTCTGCATTAAACGAAGAGAAAAATGAACAGAAAGAAGAAGGTTACATTTTAAGGGAAAGATTCTATAAATCATTTTCTAGAAAGATTCCATTTGACGAAGATATCATAGCTTCTAAGATAGATGCTACAGTAGAAAACGGAATTCTAAAAATTGATTTACCTAAACAAAAACCAAAATCTGTTGAAGAAACTAAAATAAAAATAAAATAATTCTTCTATTTTTTTAAATAATAAACTTAGCTAATTTTTTTAGAATATTATTATTTCCCTTAGTATAGTAGCTATGGCGATATTATCACGACATACTCACATAAAGTGAGTAAGATATATATTTCGGTCCCCTAATAATAAATATCATGGATACACCATTTGATATAATACCAAATGACTGGTTTAGGAGATTTAGTTTTAATAGAAATCCCTCGGACTGGTTAGTTGATAGAAGAGATTTCAGTGATTTTTTCAGAGACTTTTACTCTATGCAAGATAATATAGAAAAAAGATATTCAGAACAATTTAAAAACATAGAATCCAAAATACCAAAAGATTTAGTTAGAGAATACGAGACTTCGGATGGCTCAAAGGTAAGAGAAGTAGGTCCTATAGTCTATGGATATTCAATGAACATTGGGCCGGATGGAAAACCCCAGATAAGAGAATTTGGTAATATTAAACCATCTTCCAATATTGGATTATCACAACATCCTACTCTTTCAGCTGAAAGAGAACCCTTAATACAAGTAGATACAACCGCCAAAGAGATAAAGATAATAGCAGAGATGCCTGGGGTAAGCAAAGAAAAAATAAAAATAGATGCATATGATAAATATGTAGAAATAAAGAGCGAAGATCCCAATAGAAAATATCATAAAACTATAGAAGTTCCAGAAGATATTGATATTGATAGTGGGAAATCTAGGTATAATAATGGAATTGTTGAAATAAGATTTAAGAAAAAAGAACAAACAAAAAAAGGAAAAAATATAAACATTGAGTGATTTTAAAGCTAAAAATAATTACTCAAAAGTTTATGTTTGTGAATAAGTACCTTGGTTAAAGAACAAAATATTCTCTATTTTTTACCTATTATATGTCTTTAAGATAAATTTTTTAGTTCTAATAGTGATAGTTATAATTTTAGTCTATTCTCTTTTTTTCTTAGCTTCTTTCTCTTCCTTCTCTTCAGTTAAATTTTTAACAAAAATCCATTGTTTTCTCTTGAAAAATAATAATAAACTTATCAATATGAAGGACATAATTAATAGAATAACTCCTAATCCAGGAGGAATATTCCCCAATTGATTTAAATCTAATCCATTCATACCATACAAAGAGGTCAAAAAAGTTAAAGGTAATAATATTGCAGAAAATATCGTTAAGGTTTTTACTGTATCATCTAATTGTAAGGAAACATTTGCTATATATAATTCTCTAATAGAATTAATAGATTCTTTGTGAGATTCTACCATAAACATTAATTGATCAATATCATCATGTACAATTTTCAAAAATTTTATATCTTCTTTATTTTCTTCTTCTATAGTATTTAAAATAAAGTTAATAATATCTCTGACCTGCCAAAAGTACCGTCGTAAAATTATAATTTGTCTTGACAAAGTATCCACATCTATCAAGATTTTTTTTGAAGACTTGGAAAATAAAGCTTTCTTACTGAATTCTGAAGTAGATATTTCAATCGCTGTTAGTACTCGTTCATACTTGTTTATAATGGTAAATAAAATATAATTAAAAAGCATATTTATAGATGATTGTATTATTTGATTTTTATGTTTCAGATTTTTAGTAATATCTTCAAATAATTTAAATGTAGATGAATGAATAGTAACAAGCCAATCTATACCTTGAAATATATACAATCCTTCTTTTTCTAGTGCATCTAATTTTTTATAATTCAAATCTACCAAAATAATAAATCTTTGATTATCTAATGTTCTGATTTCAGGTTTTTTTGAACCGTTAAAATACTGTTCCAATGCATCAGAATCTATTGCAAATATTTCTTGTATTTTTTTTACTTCCTCTTGTGTGGGATCTATTAGATCTATCCACTTTTTTCTTGAGCTATCTTTTTGCAAATCATCAAGGTTTTCTGTGATCTCAAATGCATTTTTATCATATAAAATAATCTTGTACATATTTTCTAGGTATAAATATAATAAATAATGGATTGTGTAAACTTTTTGTTTTAAATTTCTAAATAATTATTAACTACAATTTTAACAACTAAACTAACTATAATGAAATAAATTCATAAACATCAGGCAGGATGATAGACTTAGAAATGGATACATATATTTAATATATTGAAAAACAGGATATTAACTAGAATGGCCTTTAAAATATTATCAAAGATGACGATAAAAATATAGATTGAATAAATAAACAATTCATAATCGCCTTTTAGGTAACGTTAAATCTATATCTTACTTTATATCATCTTTAAACTTTGTTGTACTTGTATTTATGAATATAAATTATAAAAATGCGGAAAATAATCAAATAGAAAACGAAGAATTGGAATCTGTTCAAAAAAATCAGAAAAAAGTAGGAGCAGCAGAATCAGACCCATCAACTACTGGTCCTGCAGAAACATTATGGGAAGAAGCTGCAAAAAATACTGGTGAAGGCGACTCTAAAGAACCTGCATAATATTATCTTTTTTTTACTTTAGATTATATTAATGAACAAATAATAAATTAAATATTAAATTTTTGGGTATTAATTTTCCTGAATCATTTAAATTCTTACCTTATTAATACATATCCTCTTGTTGTTTTGGATTATAAGGTATATAATAATTAGTCAAAAATTGATGATCAACGCCAGGTGTGACTATATGTCCATCTTCTGGTAAAGGACCTTTATCAAAATTAAATACAGAAGGTATTCCTACATGTTTAAACCATACAACTAGATTAGGATGTTTTTGCCCATTGTCTGTTCTTAATAACTCATGATAATGTGTATATCCTTTTTTGGCAAAGTCATAAGCAGTAGTATTTGTCCAAGGTGCTATTACAGCATCCACTAAAAATAATAATTCTTTACCTCCAGCGTCTGACGACCACCAATTTTCTTCACCAAATGGACCTATGTTAAAATGTAATCCATATAGATGATTAGGAGAATCTTGCCACCAATAATGACCAGGGGCATCTCTAGCTCCATCTGCAGCATCAGCAGGTCCATCAAAATAATATCCTACTCCGTCCAAGTTTAAGACAATTCCATGGGTAAATGTTTTCGGATCTTTATATTCATATGCTGATGTTGTACTATTATCTTTTATTGATGCAACGACAGATCCATTATTTATTGGTAATTTCTGTTCATTAGGTATATCTTGTGCATTAACATTATTATTTATATAACCAAGCGTAATAATTGATATCATACATACTACTAGAATTTTTGCAGGAAAAATTTCATTATACATAACTATCTATTATTTCTAATTACATTATAAAAATACTTCTATAATTATAAAAATCATCAGACGACAAAATACATTATCCAATAATTATTTAAGGATCAGAAGAAAAATAATGGTTTTCTATATGGATAATTTGATACAATTCTTTATTTCTGACAATATCGATGTCAGATCTAACAAGAAAAATATTTGGTTGTATAATACAAAATGACTAGCTTTTAAATTCGCTCTATTTTAAAAATAAAAAACACAGTATTAAAAAAATTAAAAAGAAAAATTATTTTTGATTATTATTTTTAAATATTTTTTCTAACTCATTATAGAATTCCTTATTTGCAGACGTTTTAGATAAAGAAGCTTGCCATTGTTTAGATATAGTATTGATAGTTAGTTCTACCGATTTGTCTATAGTACTCCCCCATTCTTTTTCAATAATTTTCTTCAATTTTTCTACATGAACTTCCTTCATTGCAGTTAAAAAAGAACTTTCCAAAAGTTTTTTAGCTGCATTAATCGGATCTGAACTACAACAACATGAATCTTCATTACTAGTTGTTGATTCGCATTCACATGTATTTACTACACTATTTTCTGTTGATACTCTGTTTGTTTGAAGGTTTTCACAATTTGTTTCACATTGATTCTTATTCATTTTAAATTACCTCGTGATATATACTATAGAAAGGTAAGTATATAAATTAGTAAGTGATAACCTAGTAATGTGGTGAATAAAAAGTAAGTTGATAGAACAAAAGTTATCTGAAAAATATTTGAAGCAAGACGAAGATTCTAAAGAATTAATTATTGATGGTATGAATTGTAAATGTTGTCCCGTTTTTAATACCTTTAATATAATTGGAAAAAAATTTACTCCTTTGTTAATACGTAACATGATCTTCTTAAAGCATAAAAGATTTAGTGAATTTTTAAATTCTATTGAAGAAATAAATCCAAAAACATTATCTATAAGACTGAAAGAGATGGAAAGAGAAGGTCTAATAAGAAGAGAAGTATATAATGAAACTCCTATAAGAATAGAGTATTATTTAACTGAAAAGGGTAAAGGATTACAACCAATTTTAGAACAAATGGCATTATTTTCTATTAAATATTGTTGTGAACAAGTTTTTGAAAATCCAGATCCTGTAAAAATTGATAAGATAAATATAAAATCAATAAAAAAATATTCTGTTTCGTAAATTGAAATTCATAGTTAAAAGATTATTGTTATTATTTTTAAGACAATTATGAAACAAATTTACAATCATAAAGATTAAAATAAGAATTTAAAAGTTACATACTGAGGATTGATTAATTTGAATATTATTTTAAATAAAAAAATATTATAATGTAATTATTTTTCTAGATCATGAAACACCATATCACAATAATACATATATGTCCGAGTCTTATGCATCTGTTATGGTTATTTCTCAACTTAAATTCCCTTTTTCCCTTAAAAAGGATCAAATTGAAGCAGTTGAAGCATGGATTGAAAATGATTTTAGAGGTACAATTTTGTTTAGTACTGGAACTGGAAAAACTGAAATAGCCTTTGAATGTGCAAAAAGATTTGCTATTATATTTCATAATTCTACATCATCATCATATTCCACTATACAATCTAATTCTCATTCCAATTTCAATATTCTTTTACTAGTTCCTAGAATTACATTGATAGGTCAGAATATTAATAGACTAATATCATATGGTATATCAAGAGAAAATATAGGAGCATATTTTGGTGAAAAAAAGGAAGTCAAAGATATAACCGTAGCTACATATCAGAGTATTATAAAAAATCTAGATATTATTCGAAAATCCAACATGATAATTTTTGATGAAATTCATTTAGTAAGTGACTCAGCTAAAGTATTTAAAAATATATTCGATGCGGTTATAGAAGATCCTAAAAAGGCTATCTTGGGACTTACCGCAACATTAGATGAAACTGATCTAAATAAATATAATACAATTCTTACTTTATTACCACCAGTAAAAAGGTATTATATCAAAACCGCTGTTAAAGATAAAAGATTAGCAAAACCAATAGTTATTCCTCTTAAGGTGAACCTTACTGAATCTGAACAAGAAGAATACGATAAATATACTTCTAAGATAAAGAAGATTTCAAACCGTTTTAAAAAATATGATGCAGAATCAATGTCTATTTTATTAAAAAAAGGTGGTTTTGTTAGTGGAATGGCCAAGGCATGGTTTCTAAATGTTAGAAAGAGGAAACTCTTGTTAAGTTTTGCAGAAAATAAATTATCAACAGCTGTAAATCTTATAACAAAAAAATTTCCAAATGAAAGAATTATGATTTTTAGTGAAACTATTGATTCTATCAAAAAACTTAAAGATATGCTAGAATTACAAGGAACAAAATCTAAAATAATAGATAGTAAGATAACTTCTAGTAATAGACAGAAAATATTGGACCAATGGGGACTCGATTTCTATCCTCTCTTATCTATACATACTCTTGAAATTGGATTTGATATACCACAGGTTAGAATAGAAATTATTTTAGCAACAACTTCTAATATGAATCAAGTAATACAGCGTATTGGTAGAGTTATTAGGAAACACGAGGGGAAAGATCTGGCATTAATTTATGTAATATATATTTCAGATACTAAAGATGATGATATTCTTCAGGTAATAAAAAAGGCAATAACTACAACTACAATACAAGAGATGAATTTGAATGAAAACAAAGGGGTAGAAAACAATTTTAATTTAAACATAAACAATAAGAATAGAATTGTAAAAGCTTCAGAAAAAAGAAGACTTGAAAAAGCATATAACATTATAGAATCTACTCTAATTGAACCAATGATAGTTGAGTTAAAAGAAAATGAATATTCTAATAATGAAGACAATAACTATAATCAACTAGATAATAACAAGCGATTATTCAGAGTTCGAAGTAGTATTAAAGAAAAAAATAAATATTATGATGTAGATATAGAAAATAAAACATGTTCTTGTTCAGATTTTAAATTTAAAAGAAATAAATGCAAACATATTGTTGCAACAGAATTGTATTTATATTAAAGATATAAAATAATTCTAGATATTTTTAAACTGAATAATAAATATCATCTTATTCAGATTTAAATTATTATCCAATTTTTCAAAAACTGTTACAAATCCAACTTATTAAATAAACTAATACAAGTAATTGATATTTGTCTATTCGAACAAAAGAATATTCATATCTTTACTTTATGCTATCAAGTAATTCTTTAGCTGACATTGTATTAAGTATATCAGATTTTTTAGCCCATCCTCTTCTGGCTTGTCCTATACCAAATACCAAAAAAGCATAATGTAAAGGATGATGAGCATCAGAATCAATTACCAATTTGACATTATGTTCCACTGCAATCTTTATGTATTCATCTCTTAAATCTAAACGGTCATAATGAGCATCAATTTCAAGGATCGTATTTGTTTCATTTGCTACTTCAACCAATTTAGATATGTCTACAGGATATCCTTCTCTTCTATTAATAATTCTCCCTGTAGGGTGAAATATAATATCAACACTAGGATTTTTAGCTGCTTTTACAAGTCGAGCAGTCTGTAACTCTATAGGTAAAGAGAAATGAGAATGGATAGCAGCACCTACAATTTCGAGCTTGTCCAATACGTTATTTGAAATATCAAGTGATCCATCCTTTAGAATATTTACCTCTGCAGATGATAATATACGAAAATGTTTGTTACTGTTATTCATATTGTTCATTTTGAGTTTGTCATTTAGCGTTTCAATTTCGTTTGCTTGATTTAATAATTGTGTTTCATCCAATCCATTAGTGAGTTTCAAACTTTTTGTATGATCTGAGATTGCAATATAATCCAGACCAAATTTGTCTCTTGCATTTAATGCCATTTCTTCTATCGACATTGTACCATCAGTATTGTTACTATGAACTTGTAAATCTCCTTTCAAATCATCATATGCTATTAATTGTGGGAGGCTTGACTTCTTTTCATCATCAATTTTGTCTTTATTTTTTTTTGCTAGTTCTATTTCTCCTCTATTTTCTCGCATTTCTGGAGGGATCCATTCTAGATCTAACACTTTATACACATCTTTCTCATTAGCGCCAGCTACCATGTTATTCTGTTTGTCAAAAACACCCCATTCATTTAGACGAAGACCCTTGGATATGGCTATTTTTCTTAAAGCTATTCCATGTTCTTTACTTCCAGTAAAATATTGCATTGCTGCTCCAAAACTCTCTTGAGGTACAACAAGTAAATCTGCATCCATTCCATTATCTAGTTTGACAAATGCTTTAGATGATCCTCTTCCGCTTATTTCTTTAACTTCTGGTAGATTTATAAAATAATCTAAGATATCATTCCTATCTTTTTCAGATACAATTGATACCAAATAGTCAATATCCCCTATAGTTTCTTTCATTCGTCTAAATGAACCTACAACTATTGCTTGTTTAACTCCAGTACATGCTGAAAGTCGTTCCTCTATTCGTCTCACTAAAGGATAGACATCTCCTATTAGTCGCCTTCCCCCACCTTTTCTAAAGAACTGAATTTTTTTTAGAACTAGTTCTTCCTTCTTTACAGAGAATCCTGGTATATTTCTAATTTTGCCCTCTAGTGCAGCCTTTTCTAAATCAGATATATTTTTTATTCCTAGATTTTCATACAATGCTTTTATTGTTTTTGGACCGATACCTTCCAAACCAAAAAATTGGGAGACATCTATTGGCAACTTCTCTTTTAATTCATTATAGTAATGGATTTTACCTGTTGTGATGAACTCTTCAAGTTTTGCAGCAATAGCCTTTCCAATTGAAGGAATTTTTAATAATCCTTTAATTTTTTCTTTGTAGTATACATCAACTATATCAAAAGATAAATTTTGTATTTCATCTGCAGCCTTATTATATGATCTAATTTTAAAAATTATGTTAGGTTCACTTTTCTTCTCATCCAATGTTTGCAAGATATATGCTATTTCTCGAAAAATTTTGGCAACTTCAGAATTCTTGCTCATTCTTATATAATCTCTTGTAGCAATACTAGACTTAAACCAAACGGATTGGATTCAAAATTGTCATCTAACTATTAGGTTTATGCAGTCAGGAAAACAATACTATATAAAAAATATGATTAATACATGATTTTCTATAATTATTGGTCTGTTGCTACCTCCACCTAAACTACATGATACAGTAGTCCCATGGTAATTCCTAATGGCCATACTCACTCTCTCCAAAGTTCTCCAATGAATATAACCTATTATAATTTGTAAACAAGAATGGGTAGAACAATTCCATCGTTCAGGATAGCAACCATATTGGAAGAACAGAAGTGGAAATCTTATAGATCCAATCTAAAAAAACAAGATAGAAAAATATTCAGTCAGATGTTTTCAATTCCTACATTGTATAATGTTGCTTGTACTCTCGTTCTAAAGCCAATCAGAATACACCCTATTTTGATGTCTATAATGCTTTATAATTATACAATTCTTAATGAGAAAAGAAAAAACAGCAATCAAAATAATATTGATAAAGATACAATGAATCTTACCTTAGATAGATTTTTCAATCAAAATTATAACAACATGCTTTTAGAAAAAGAAATAGAGTCATGGCAGAAATTTTCAATTGGGTTGAGAAAGAATAACAGGGACTTATTCAACAAAATGTTACAATCATGCTACAAATATTCACCTTCTATTAAAGCGATGGGAAATGAACGTATAACAGAATCATTATTTATGACTATATTGTTTGAACAATACAAACAATTTAGGATGTACGAATCAATTTCTCAGTAGATTATAACTAAATGATAGTAGATTATAACTAAATGATAAGATGGACAAGAGAAATAACATTTTATGAATTACTTAGAACTGGTTATGAGTATTCTTCTCCAAATAGGAACTAAAACATTAATAATATGAGATTTATATATAGACTGGATAGATCATTGGCAGGTTTGACAATTTTATTGCTTATATTACATTTTGTCAGACGATATTTATGGAGAAAGGAATAGTTTAATTGACTGTGTGGATTCTGTGATGATTCCTTATGATAAAGTTTTATAAATTTAACTGATTCGTAGAAAAAATTAAATCTGTATTCTAGTATTATTTAGTGTTAGTATTATTTGACAATTGTCATATTTGTTTCCAAGTGAAAGAAAACATTTATCCAATATTTTAGTTACAAGAAATAATTATTTTGAATAAATAAACTCGAAAGTCTTGCTTTAGGTTAGATGTTTTAAATAAAAAAGATAGTATAAAGTTGATTATTTTTTTGTATCTATTGATCTATTCTATAACTCCACTTATAAGTCCGCCACTTGCTTGGCCATTAGCATTTATGTCTAGACATATATTCAATAGATTTCTGTCAATGTTGAGACCACCATCACCAACTAATCCATTTTCATTTCCATTTTCATTTGTGGTTCCGTCTTCTTCTAGTTGTTGTGCTTCTGTTACTTCACCATTTTCATCTAAGAATTGATTAACATCTACACCATTGACATTTACGTTGCTATTTACACATTTTATTTTCTGCACATTCACGCTTTTAGGATCTGGAGCATATGGATCTGGAGCATAAGATTGTGCGAATGAAGATGGGATAGTCATGGATATTGTTCCAACAACTAATACTGCTGCCAACAAGAACATTGAACCTGTTTTTATTTTAGAATTCATTGTTCTATTACATAATCTTTGATATATCTAACGTACGAACGAAGATTAGAGATTGTTTGAATATAATTTATTAGTATAATTTCATTAAGAATTTCTTAATATTAAATAATTAAGAAGATTGTTTTCTAACAATAGTAAATATGTTGAAAGGTAACATAATAAATCTATTTTATAAAATTATAAAATTATAAATTAATCATTTTATTTTGATATAACATCATTATTCAATTAGATAGATAGAATCAACCTCTTACTCTTACTAAACAGTAAAGATAGAGTACTAGACCCAAACCAAACCATAGATAGTATCCAAACTTAATAAGCATTCTTCTAATTTTGTTATTAATAAGAAAAAATAATATAGAGACAAAATAATAATTAGAATATAAAATCATGATATTATAAATAGAATTGTTTTTGTTTAGTTAGACACTAATTAATTATTAAAGAAAATATAATGGTTAAGTGTAAAAGGTATTATTTGTTTGCTATAATTCCCTTCAAATGTAATTGATTCTGCTTCAATACTTCTATTTCTCTTAGATAATCTTCAATGGTCCTGGACTGCTTCTCATGGATCTATTCCATGAATGGGATCCTATCATGCAACTCTAACCCTTGTTCAAATACTTGATAAAATTATCAATTGTGTCCTGTCTACTTTTGCCTTAGATACTTTCTTGTCTAATTCTAAAAAGATATCTCAAGTTGTTTTGGCTACTGGTCTTTTGTTACCATAACATATTGTTTGATGTAGTTTTCAATCAATTAAATTCTGTTCTGCAATTGTGACTATCTTGATACTTTAGATAAGTTTCTATAACTTTTTTAATTTTATTTACATCATCATCAGGTCTTATCAATTTAGCAATATTCAGCACTTTTCTTATGTCTTTTTCACCTTTCTCAAGTAACAATTGGGCAATTAATGCTGATAGAATTGATGGAAAATGAAACTTTGAAGTAATAAGATTAACAGAAATTTTAATAAAATCCTTATCAGAATATTCTTGTAGTCTATAAATACTGAATCGCGATCGTAAAGGTTTGTTTAAATGTTGTATACTATTTGATGTAGCAAATATCTTGGGATGATCCATTTGGAATTTAATATTATTATCTTTTTTTGTTATAATTACTTCTCCTGTTTCCATCAGATTATAAAAAACAGCCTGATCCTTTCTGTTTAGTTTATCTATTTCGTCAATAAGAATTATTCTTGCATTTCTATGATTTGTTAAATCTTGTATTATTCCTGGTCCGCTACTGTTGGCAGCATCATAATATACACAATCTTTAAGCTTTTCATGTATGCATTGTAATAAAAGGGATTTTGATGTAGCTGGTGGCCCTACAAGTAAAATACTTATATTATGTTCTGATACTATTCCTCTATATAGAATTTCCTTAAGATCATCATATGAATAAATTTCGTTGAAAAAATCTAATGCCCTTTCTTCTAAAGTGTGAATATGTGGTTGTTCATGTCGTAATGATGAATTATCTCTTTTGAAGGAACGAAATATCATTATATATTATATAGCAGATTATTATTTAGATATAGCGTTTCTAATTGCTTTTTTATATCCATATTTTGGCTAAATTGCAAATTTATATAATAAAACCAGCTATATTCTGCTAAATTTTTCTATAAAAAAAGTACAAAAAATATGTGATTTATTATTAACAAAAATACACAGTTATTTATTATAATAATCAATTATATATAGCGATTCTATTGATACTATCGTTTTTAGCCTTAATTTAATGGATAAAATAACATAGTTGCATAGGAAGTGCGTCTAAAAGTTTGAGTGTTAAGATCTAGATCTATAATACTACTATAAATATGGAAAATCTTAAGGATTCTAATAAACAGAGTCCATAATACAATAACTAATGATCACTTTGTTTAATCACAGCAAAATGATATTTATAAAACTTATTTCATTAAATGTAAATAGAAAAAATGTACGAAATTTTATGTTTGTCATCACTGTTAATTATAATTATAGTACTTTTATCTTTATCAAATTTAGATTTGATAAATGCTTCGCATTTAGAAATTAATACAACTAAATTAACTGATAATATGTACATTATTCAAGGCTCCGGCGGAAATGTTATTCTTTACGACGGAGAGGATGGTATAATTCTAGTAGATGATCAATATGCACCTGTTACTGAAAAGATAAAAGAAATTATTGCTAACCTTACTAATAAGTCCATAAAAATTGTAATCAATACACATTGGCATCCTGATCATACAGGGGGAAATGAAAAACTTGGAGAATTGGGTGCTATAATAATATCACATGAGAATGTTAGAAAGCGTCTCAATGACGATCAATTCTTCGAATTCATTAATATGACCATTCCAGCACTATCTGAAAAAGGATTACCGATTATAACTTTCTCAGATACCATCACTGTATATCAGAATGATGATGAAATAAAAATAGTACATTTAGATCATGGTCATACAGATGGTGATTCAGCGGTATATTTTTCAAATAATAATATTATTTATGTTGGTGATGATTTCAGCGATCGGTCTTATCCATTTGTGGATCTGTCAAGTGGAGGATCAATTGATGGTTTGATCTCATCTTTGCAAAAAATACTTTTAATGATCGATAATGATACAAAAGTTATTGCAGGTCATTCGGGGATATCTAACAAAACTAAAGTAGAAGACTATTTGGACATGTTAATCAATATTAAAAATAATATTAATAAAATGATGCAAGAAGAAAAATCGCTTGATGATATCATTAAATCAAGACCTACTTTGAAATATGATAATATTTACCATGATTACAGTTTTATAAAACCAAAAGACTTTATTACAAATATATATATGAGTCTCATTAAAAGACAATAAAAATCCTTTTTTTACAAATTTACATAATCATCTCTTAAAATCTATATAGAGATAATTTAAAAATATTAGCCAAGAACAATAATAACTTTACTTTAAATCATGGTATATTACAAAATATTTGATACTTTTCATATAACATATCAAATTTTATGTTAATAAATATTCATGTATCATAGTTAAAATATTATTTATTATAACTTAGTATATATAAGTTCAATTAATAA
The DNA here is from genome assembly GCA_042138015.1 of Nitrososphaeraceae archaeon. Lineage (GTDB taxonomy): Archaea > Thermoproteota > Nitrososphaeria > Nitrososphaerales > Nitrososphaeraceae > TH1177. Next base: position 13,881 of record JBHIVA010000040.1, read on the forward strand.
TAAAAATTAAAAATTAATTTTATATTTAATATTTATTACAATGACTTTTTATAGTATTTAGTTTCTTAAAATAATAACATGTTAGGTGATTTATTTTATGAAGCAAAAGGGAAAATTACATCTAAAAGAGTAGTAGATATATCAGGGCCAAAAATCGAAAGTTCATATTTTGTAGAGGGAAATATGAGAAAAATTGAAGTAGAAGAAATAGGAACATTTACAACTATTCCTATGTCTGAAAATGTATTCTATGTAGAAGGCAAGGATATTGTAACAATTAAAGGAAGCAATGAAATTGCTACTGTAATAGCTCAAGGGATTAGTAAACATACAGATTCCTCCAAAATTATTGTTGGATCTAATTTCTATCGTTCCTCTATAACAGGAAAATTAGCATTTTTAAACAACCTGGTAGGAGTCCATGAAGCCTCAGTAGATAACAATGATAATATTCTGTATAAAGTCTGGGAATGGAAATAATCTAAATTCCAAAAAGCATTTAACCATTTTTCAAGTTAATAAGGTAAAATAAATAATGTATGAGGAAAAGCATTATTACTAATAAATTAAATTGTTAGTTTCATTTCCAATGAACTGTTGTGATTGTTTTGTAACTTTATTACTAAAAATGTTGTCTTTATATTCTTTAGAGGATCTATATAATTTCAGTTTTACATTCATTTTGAACTTCAATTGAATAATAATTATAAAAATGTAAATATTGAGAAGGGTTAGCACAATACATTATCTTGCAATTATATTATATTTGATATCTTGAGCAAAATTAGGTTCTGCACAATCTATATCCAGACAAATTAAACTTGATTTAAAGTGAACCGAATAATTTCCTTTCGTAAGTGGTTCCGTTATTATATAAAATCCATCACCTACAGCTTTAGAAATACCACCATCAATAACTCCAAAAATTCCATTATCAGGAAATACAACCTCAAAAACGTCTGTTTGAGTTCTATATTTGAGAAGATCGTCAAATTTATACTCTTTATTGCCTATTTTTAGATACAAACTGTTAACACTATCCTGATCCTTAGTTACGGTCCTGCGCAGATCTTCTATCGATGCATTTGGAACTTCCTTTTCGGAATATTCTACTTGCATTACTGGTATAAAGAGACCTTTGCCAGCAGGTACTTCGCAGGATCTAGTAGATATACCTCCATTATTAAAACTCAAATAAAAAACAGATGAATTGGAATTAGACTGCCCATTTGCACATTTCTCTCCCGTACGATCATTAACAGGACTTTCATTGGCAGGTATAGCTAATATCCATTTCCAGAAGTTCTCTTGATGTTCAGCAAATGTTAAATCATAGGGTTTGCTTTCTGGTGGAAAAATTGCTACCGATGTTGAAGCTAGGACAGGAGATAACATTTCCAGTAACAATACAAACAAAAAAGATACCATAATAAAGTAAGTTATAATATTCAATATATTATCACAATTTAACAATTCTGATACAAAAAGATTATGTTTAGCTTAAACATTCTAGATAGTATAACCAAATTTGCTCCTAGATCATAAAAAGTCATTTAGTAATAGAACATTTCTTATTCTTATGGTTGCGTTAATAGTTACCATTCTAATTGATACTTCAGTTGTTAAGATCAACGATCTTATTGATAAATACCTTATTCCTATGCAAACTAAGTTAATCTTATTTTCTATCAATAGTGTATTATGTTTGTTGTTCCAATTTCTGATAATAAAATATTTACAATCCTCAATTAAAAGAGATCCATTAAATAAGACATTCAAGGTTCAAGCTTTCTATCAAATTGCATTAATTTCCCTAGGTATACTGACAACTTTGATAGGAATTTTGATATATCAACAGTTTCAATATAATTATTATGAAACATCGATCAGCGTTTTGATAATTACAATAAGTTATGGGACTGCAGCAGGTTTCATGATATGGCTATCATTTCTATTTTTATCTTGGTATAAATCAAAACATAATTTGATAGTCATTTTATATTTTATATCAATGCTGATGATAGCACTTAATTTAATCACAACCGGTATTTATGCAGGTATCAAGGTGAGTGAAAGACCAGAGCTTGCTGGAGAATATGTAGGAGGTTCAGGAGATGTATCATTTGGTAAGCATATATTTTTAGGTAATGTTTACAAAATCTTTTCCTTTATATCCTTTTTCAGTATTTGGATTACAACAGCAGTATTAATTATCAATTACAGAGAGAAGCAGAGAAATGCTTTAGTATACTGGATTATATTATCTATACCATTTGTTTATTTTTTAATTACCTATTTTTATCAATATATATTGGGTAACATAATGATCTCATATCTAGAAATCGATCCTATAACTGTTTCTATCATATTACTTGCATTTCTTGCATCAAGTAAACCCATTGGGGGATTGGTTTTCGGAATTGCATTCTGGAAAATATCTAGAATTATGAGTTATGAAAGAAACATCACGACATACATGATCATCTCTGGCTTTGGAATATTTTTAATTTTTGCAGCAAATCAAGCAATAGTACAAATTATCAGTCCTTATCCGTCTTTTGGACTTTCATCAATAACAGTTTTGAATACAGCAACATTTTTGATTTTGTTAGGTATATATAATTCTGCAAGATACGTATCAGCAAATAATAAACTTCGTAAATTTATACATAATCAAGCTTTAGAATCAAGGCTTTTGGATTTAATAGGAAAAGCAGAAATGGAGAAAGAAATTCAAAATACTGTCAAAAAAATCAATCAAAATAAACATATTTTAGAAAAATACAAAGGAGAATTTGAATTCGATGAAAAAGAATTAGGGAAATATATAAACTCTGTAATAAAGGAAATTAAAAGAATACACGAATAATATCCGAACACTCAAAAACCTAAAAAATAGACAAAAATATTAGCAAGAACATGAGTATTCTCAAATTTACAAATACGTAATTAAACATTCATTTATTATGTTGGATTTAACTTCTATTGTTTAGGGATTATAAAGTTAAAATTGACTTTAAATTATTTAATATCTAAATTTAAGATTTTCATATTTTAAACTAGTATTGAGAATAATTTATTATTTTTATCTATAAACTAATTTTACGAGTTCATACATAATGGCAGTTTACCATCATGTTTATTACGGTATTCATTTAAAAGAAATTCCTTTATTTTATCAGAGGATTTTGTAATCGCGTAGCTAAATCTTGTTGTAGTCTTGTTTATGCAAGAGTCTGCTAACGATTCAAGCAATGATTTTCTTATGTTATCACTGTTTCCAATATAGAGAATCTTCATACTGGCATGCATTTTGTAAACACCTTCAGATTCCGGAACATTAGTGATAGAATCTTCATTAAAGTCAAGCCATGAGGACCAATCTAAATCTTCGATATTATTATTCATATTTTTAATTAATCTTTGTTCCTATAATGTATTGCGATTTAGATAGTTTAATCTTGTATGTTCTTTTGTCGAACTTGTTACTATATTACAATTTCATTTTATATGATAACAATAAAAATAACAATTAATATAAAAAATAATCTCATGAAAAACATTTAACTAGGTAATAAATCCATTTACAAAAAGACTTTCTCAACTGTTAATTCGATTAGGAATAAGTATAGCAGAGATGACTTCGAATATAAAATACATAACTTTTTGAGAATTCACATGAGTAAGAAATCTTCTTATCGTTATGTTGCCAAGAAATCAAATAGATGCTTCAAAATAAACCATAAAAACTTATTTGAAACCGATTCGATCAATATGTATGAAAGAAATTCAAATTCCTGAGGACTATGATACACGAAAGATATTGGAAACATTGATAGAATATCTCAAGGATCAACGAGTTATTGGAGTTGGTACTGCTAAGGGAATAGTGCAGGCAGGAAAAAAAACCAAAACACAAAAATAGAAAAGATTTAGAATATTCTGTAAATGTGAAAATATTTTGTTAGTTATAGGTTATGTTGAATGTCGTATTGTAATGTAGATAACTCTAGCATTTTTAAGAATTAACCATTTAAATGTCACAAAGGATTAATTGAAAAGAACACATATTGATATTTAAAACATTATATAATTACGGCTCAGTAGAAACGATCATAGCTAACTACCTTTTATCTTACTATATTGAACAAACAATCTAAATATGCTAGATTAGCAGATCAGTTATTTCGCATTCTCAAACATTGTAGGATTCCATTATATCTCCATAAAAAGAGTAATCACATCTTTACTGTATGGCAACACATTGTATTAGTTACAATAAGACAGTATGAAGGTAAGAGTTACAG
>JBHIVA010000041.1:0-17522 GCA_042138015.1 Nitrososphaeraceae archaeon
AAATTATAATATTCATCATTGGTTACATATTCTTGATGTCCTAGTATCAATACATCATAATTATTCTGGTTGATATTATCAAGAATTAATCCATTGTGTACATCCTGGTCTGTCAAAAATGTAATGTCAATATCGTTTGAAATAGATGAAATTCTATCAGCAAGAATCTTTAAACCATCGGCTCTTCCATTGAGATAACTTTCAGTTACATTTGGTACACCAGCAGTTAATAAATCTAGATCAGTTGTAACAATTTCATTTTCTGAAACTCCTGCATATTTTTTATAGAAAGTGTAAAACGAGTCATCTTTATAGTTATCATAAGCAGCCATTGTAAATGTGGGCATCACAAATCCTATTTTATCAACAGATTTAAGTTGAAAGGGAAAAGTTTCAATAACCTTATCTTTATATGGATTTATTAATTGTTTATTAGTTTTGATAATTTCTTTTAAATAATAATTTTGAATCGTCATCTTTGCCAACTCATTTTGAGCATAGTCTTTAGTATAGAGGTCTTGATAAATATCTGATTCATCCTCCTCCTGGGCAAAGATATCCAACGTGAATAAACCCATTAAAAATAATATTAATGTCGATAATATTACATATAAGGAGAGGCTAATGTGCATTCTAAACTTTTTGTAATCGAGTTTATATATCTAACGTAAGATAAATTTAATCTATTCATGAGTTGTTAATTATGTTTCTAATGATAATAACTTTTTTACATTACTATAGTATATTAGATTTCTATACATCTTTAAAGTAATTCTATTTCATATATTTACTACCAATATTAACTCAAAGAGGAATGACTAGAGTAGAATAAAACAACAAGAACATCATTTGAGCTAAAAATAAATAGTAGTAAATTTTATAAATAATAAAACTATTTTAATTTAAAAATCGATTGTTACATAAAATGGGCTAGGTTATAAAGAAATAGAAAAATTTCATCTTCGAATTTTATAAAGAAATATCATCTAATTTTATTAGGATATATCTTAAATAATATAGTAACAAAAACATTTTAAATATCATTAGTATTATAAAGTTATTGTTAAAAATCATAGTAGCAAATTTAAGTATAATATAATCTTGATGTTACTGATAATTACGGGCTCAATCTTTCAGAACCATGCTTTAGGTCAACAAGTGATCGACAACGAGGTGGTAACCTCTAACGATGATGACACATCTGATGCTAATAAAGTTGAATCAATCCCTAAAGTCCATGTCTCTATCGAAGGAACGGATTTACCGGATAAAATGAAAGGAGGAGATGGTAATGATAATATCCTGGGGAAGGATGGAGACGATATACTGCAAGGAAATGAAGGTGATGACAAGATCGAAGGTGGAGATGGGAATGATGTACTGGTCGGGGGAGTTGGAGATGACAAGATCAAGGGTGGAGATGGCGATGACGATATCGATGGCGGAGACGGAGAAGACGACCTAAATGGCGGTAAAGGTGATGACAAGATCAAGGGTGGAGATGACGATGACGATATCGATGGCGGAGACGGAGAAGACGACCTGAGGGGAGAAGATGGTGCAGATATTCTCAGAGGAAATGAAGGAGACGACAAGTTAGATGGTGGAGACGGAAATGATGTCATAGATGGAGAGGAAGGAGATGATATTTTAAAGGGAGGATTAGGAGCAGATAGATTTGTTTGTGATAAAGGTGACAAAATTATAGATTATAATTCTGTAGAAAATGATACAATTTTGGGACAATGTACATATGAAGATAAAGGGATAATAGCACCTAAACCACTTCCAGAAAAAGAGATATCTAAACCTATTCCATCTAAACCTATTTTCGAAAAAAATTCAATATTTCCAACGTCTTCACCAGAGCCAGAGAAGAACGATATTTTTAAAAATTCTATTTCCAAATTTATTGGACAACTGTTTGAATGATATTTCCTTGGATTTTAAAGTGAAGGTAACTATACTATGATTATTAACTACTCCTTTTTTTGAGAAACTGAAATAGATTTTAACTTCAATTAATATATAAATAAAGATATCACCTATTTGTATCAAAATTATATTACCTCAAGTATTTTTGTGATGTTGTTAAAATAACCACATAAACTTGATTGGAACAGAGCTTTCAATTTATATTTTACCTAATTTTTATTTTTCAAGGAGGATCTATTTCTCTTATTTCCATGTCGTAAAGATCAAAATCAAGATTATTTGTCTTTACAATAACCTTTGGAGAACCCCACGTTATAATCGCACCTTTGGTTATTGCCCCACATTCATCCATTTTTGCTTCTCCAGAATTAATTCCCCATTTTCCATCATCAATTTTCTCATGCACTTTAATGTAAGGACCTCTTCCTTCATTTTCAATGTCTACAAAACTCTCAAGTTTTACTTTGGAATCGTCATCAAAGTTATAAACTATTGATTTAAATCCGATTTTTTTATTATAGAGGCTACCTAAATCTATTTCTTTATTAGGTTTATCTATTACATAATCCGCATGATATTGTTCCTTTTTCATCTGCAACTTTCCATCTAATGCGATATTGTTATGATAGCTTGAACCACCACAATAAGCATTTGGATAGTCTTTAATTTCATCTTCTCCTTTGCTGTCATGAAGAATTGAACGAGAAACTATGGAAACAGATTGGTCGCTTTTGTCTGCTTCCATCATTCGAAAGATCATTGTAAATTCTATATTCTTAAAATCACTTGGATATAGCCAATATCCAATTTTTGATAATTCATTAAAATTCCATGTTTCAATTTTATCCATCATCTCTTCCTGATTTAAAACTCCGGCCTCATTTGTGAAGAGATCGATTCTAGTTGTTCCTCTACCTATCTTCCAACTTCCATCTTGGTTTCTCTCACTGAATATCTCTTTATTTTTGATTTCATCTATCTGTTTCAAGTCATTAGGATTGTTGTTGTTAAATCTAAAGTATTCACCATCCTGATTATCTTGGTAAATAGGGTAAATTTTTCCTTTTATATCTAATTCAGGAAAAGGAACTATTTGTATTTTCGTAATCTCTGAAACAAATATGCTTATTAAAAGAGACGATCCGAAGATCGCAATTAATATGTATTTATATTTGAATTTTTTTAGAAATATAAATAATGTAACTCCAATTATGAAAGTAATTATAATGTAATAATTCTTAAATAATCCTAAGATTACTGCTAAGGTTACTAATACTAGTATTTCTAAAATGAACCATATCAATTATTGAATTTGCAATTATATTTTTGCAAATATGAGTGTTCAATTGTTATGGTTAATTTTCTTTCTTTACGTGAATATTATACTATATAAAAAAATAATACATAAATATCCGGAAACAGGATAAACTTATAGACTATTAACTTGAACAGTAAAAGATACATTAGTTAATTTCTTTTATCTGGAAAGAATTATATCATAAATATTAGAGATTATTGAAATATTTTCAATTGTTGGAACCAAAGAGTAGAAAGATATCAGAAGCAACAATAAAAAATAAAATGAACAATACTCTGCACAGAGTATACACAAATTTATTCTATAATTAGTATTTTATTCTATAGTTAATCAGATGTACAGGTAGTTACTTAAAGTTTATAAGTGTCCTAGTTATATAGATAATTGGCTTTTGTAATATCCGTATTTAATACAATTATTTTATATTATTTTTAATATAAAATATTATATACTTCTACCTTAAATTTTATATATCAATCTATAACACTAGTTATAGACAATTGTAATGTGCTATTAAATTCCTGTTCGAATCATAGAATCTACTTTATTTTTTAATTTCTTTAATGAAATGGGTTCATATAAGATATTATTCTTAGTTTCTGGAAAAATATTTTGTATGAATTCTGCAGAACTCAAATTTGACGTTACGATGAGAATTAAGACTCTATTATCTATCTCTTTCAATCGTTTATAGACAGTTAATCCATCCATTTCAGAAAAATTCAACCCTAACAAAACTAGGTCCTGTTTTTTTTCATTAAATGACAATAATGCATCAGATGGTTTTGTAAAGTCATCTACAACATAACCGGAATATTCTAAAAATTGTTTAAATAAGTAATTTACATCTTGGTCTCTAACTATTAAATTAATAGTCTTTTTATTAATATTTATCACCCTCTCAAATAGTATAAAAAATGTTAGGCAACATATGATATTAAGATTAGTCATTTTATGCTAATCCTTTTGCCTTATGTCTCAATTACATTTTTTTATAATCTAAATGTTTTTCAAAATACTATTTACTAGTTTAATAATTCTATAACTGTTGACTTTAATTCTTCCAATCTAACAGGTTTTTCTAAAATCTTATCTATTTTAATTTCACTCATTATCTCTTTGTTTTCAAAAATTACATCATCTTCTAGAAATGCACTTATAAGAATAAACTTCATTTTATGGTCACAATGATTATTCATTTTTCTAATATTTTGTATTAATTCTATCCCAGACATTCGTGGCATTCTGTAATCTGCGATAACTAGTGAAAAACAATAAGTATTATTTTGTAAGTGGTTCAAGAGTTCAAGAGGATTGTCAAATGTCAATACCTTAAAACCATTGAAGGTAAGATATTCTGAATACAACTCCAGAATATCCTTGTCATCATCAACTATTGCAATATTATTATCTGCTTTATTTGAAAATGAATGATTGTTATTCAGTTTAATGATATCATTGTTTTTATCCAAAACCGTTGTTACTCAACTCATCCATCATTGACATGATATACAAATATTCTGTACTACCTTTACGATCTCTATCTATTTAAATGTAAATTCGAGTGTAGGATTGCTAATAATCCTCTTTCACGTTTTACTATTATTTTGAACAATCAAAAAACAAATGTACTTTAAATTTTATTTTACGTTAGAATAAAAAAAGGTTTTGCTAAGTAGTTATTTCTACCTCTTCTGTTGGATATGTGTTAGACGAAGACCTCACCCTACTATAAATTCATCATAATTGATCATTACTCACAGGATTTTTTATACTTGGTTAACGAATCCTTCCTATTATTATTAAAAATCGATAGTAACTACATAAGTTAAATATTTTACTTTGTATATCAAATTAGTATGGTTTCATCTGATAATATAAAAGAAGACAATTTCACAAAGGTTGCAAATCTAAAAGATTTTCAAGAAGGTAGTCTTATGAAAGTAGAAGTGAAAGGAAAATCAATAGTTTTGGCAATGGTAAATGGACAAATTCATGCTATAAATTCTATTTGTTCGCATCAAGATGGTCCATTAGAAGAGGGTACACTCGATGGATATAATTTGAAATGTCCTTGGCATAATGCTATTTTTGATGTTAGAAATGGTCAGGTGTCAGAGAGTACAGTTTGGGCAACCGATCAAGAATCATATGAAGTAAAAAAAGATGATAAAACGGGTGATCTTTTTTTAAATGTCTAATTTGGATAAAAACACTACTACTCTTACCCAGGTAGGGAATCATTTGAGACTATAATTGAGTTTAAAACAAAATAACAACATGAGTTGAATAAATAATAATATAAATAATAATATAGTTAATTCAAAACGCCGTATCTATGATGAAATACAAGAATATATTCAAATATTTTATAATATATAATTTGAAATGTTTACAAAAGACATTTTTATATTAATAAAGTGGTAGAACAATTAAAAAAATTAAAACATTAATAAAAAATATACAGATTCTATTAATCAATAGAATAAAATAAGTAAATCAGTTACAGGGATTTATGAAAATTTCTGACTTATGTAAAATGATTGAAGATTCAATTCATTCTGGAAAATATCCATTTGATCAAGATATTGAAAAACAAATGGCAGCCCTTGTACAGGTAATAAACAGATCCTCATCAGACGATTTGAAAGAGAAAGAGATCAAAATAGAAATAAAGTTAAAGGATCTTTATGTTCTGAACAACTACATTCAGAGTATCCAACACCTACCTGGAGTAATTGAAATAGATACGTTAGATTCATTCAAGATGTTGAGCAGACGTATAGGACGAATAGAGAAATCTAGTATCTCCATCACCCAGAAAAAAAAATGAACGTTGTCTAACTGTTTCATTTAAAATATATTCTTTATATTTATTTTCACTGACGCTCTTATCAATCTGAAGAATCGTAGCATCGGCATTATAGCGATAGATAATCAATATTGAAGAAATTTACTTTAACTTTTATATACTATGTAGTGCAAATCACGTTTTAAGAAAAAATCCAAACATCTTCGAAAAAGATTATTTATATTTTATGATATATGTTTTGTAATTAATTTTAATTTTAACATTCAAATTGTAATGAATTTTTTCAATTGACTCTTTATAAGAGTATCCAACAAGGAATAATACGGTCTGAAACTCAAGTGAAATAGATGTATGTTAACGCTACTTTAATCATTCATTAAGTTTTTACCAGACTTTTATCTGCGAAATTTCATGAAAGTACAGAAATAAAGGAGTATATTTGCATCTTTATAATACCACTATTTTTCAAGGTAAAGCTAGATTTCATAATATCATATGTGAAATCATTAAGATTCAACCTAGTTTTTATCGAATTCACAAGACTTAAGAGTGATGATTGCGATATTGTTATTATGGCTCTACCAAAAGGTATGGAAAATAGATCTGCCGGAAACCAAAACAACAGTGATAGTAATGGGATGCAAAATTGGCATCAATTTACTCAATGCTGGGCTGGAATGGGAATATGGATGGGAATATGGGCAGTAACCTTTGGAATTATCTCCAGTGGAATACTCATGAGATAAAATATCCATTATTTTTTTATTTTACATCAATGTATTACATAAAACAATTATTCCAAATTATGTTTTGTTTTCCTAACAATAAAATTTAGTGGAATAATCAATAACCAGAAATATTGAGCGATATCAACATTTATCAGAGAAATGGGAATAGAAATCAAAAAAATTGATGGTGGGATAATCATCTGTATTAAAATATGTTTTCTTAAAGAAGGACTTACCTCGTTATGTAATATTCCACTTTTCTGTGCATGTACCCAGATAAAAGCTAATGTTGAGCCACTCAATGTAAGTATAGTGGCATACAATATAAATACTGAACGATAAGATCCATATTGTATATCTAACATTGTAAATAATGATATCAATGTAATAAAAAATAGAAACAAAAGATTAAGTCCAACCATAACTGGATGAGAACCAGTGATTTTGTTGAAAACCTTATGATATGACATCCAATAAACAGCTATTACAGCGAAACTAATACCATAGCTTTCAAAGTAAGGCCTCAATTCCCATAATTTCCCTTGAATTTGTTCTTCATTGAGATTGTCTGGTAATTCAGGTATTTGAATTGACAAAAGCACAATAGTAATTGAGAAAGCAAATATGGCATCACTAAATATAACTACATGATCAAGTTTTACATGATGTTTGGCTGAATTCATTTCAGTTGATAACCAAAATTTTGAATATTGTTATTTTAATGTTTATTCTATAATAAATATATAGTCTTTTATCATAAATACGATTGGAGTTTTAATGAATTATCGCAATAATCAGTTTGTTAATAAGCAAGACTATTAACATATAAATGATGATATTAAAAACAAATTTTAATTTTTTTGTAAATACGGTATGAAATTTCAAATTTATAGTTGAATTCCTTTGATGCATCCAATAAAATATTCAATTGATTACCAATGAAAAGATTTATGACTTTATATTTAATTTAAAAAATTTTAAAATTGGTAATATAATTTATAATAACCTTTATACACTTTCTATTGTAATCATTTGTCAAATTCGAGGTCAAAAATAAAAAAGGAATCAAAAAATAAATTCAAAATAAAAACTTTTAACTATTCTATAAAATTCTATCTACCTAGAACACAGGGATATTTGGAAATATTAAAAAAAATGAAAAATAACTACGGAACTATGTCTCTTTATGAATTTGATGGGTATTTCAAGGGTGAATTTGAACCAGTCAAATATACTAGAGTAGAAATACATACAAACGATTTAGATGAAGTAAAACTGATAAGTTCCGCTAATAGAATGAGAAAAAAGCTCAACCAGCAAAGTTTAGCATTTGAGATCAATAATAAATTGATAATAATAGAAGACTAGATTGTTGGTACAATATTCTCATTTCTATGCTATTATTATAAATAAAATAGAATAATATATTGTGTAATAAACCTAGTGTAATAACATAATATTCATAATGTTAATATACGATCTCATTTTTTTATATCTTTGATTTTAAGACATTTATATTTAAAAAAATAGAGATAAACTGATGAAAATATCACTTCAATTAGTTCCGGATAATTGATATTATAGCTATTATAGATTCTATTTGTGCCTACAGACCTCATAGATCCCCTCCTAGTCAAGCCAAATACTAACATTGGCCTGACCAAATGGAATAGCAATTATTTAAAAAGATTAGATAAGCAACGAGCAGAAAGAACACTAAATCAAGATCTAATGAATCAGTTATCTAATCTACAATACAAACTTTTTGCAGATAAAAGTCAATCATTACTTATAATTTTACAGGGGATATCTGCAGCTGGAAAAGATAGTACTGTTAGAAATGTAATGGGTGCTTTCAATCCCCAAAGTTGTAAAGCCATATCATTTAAGGCTCCAAGTGAAGAAGAGCTTTCCCATGATTACTTGTGGCGTATACATAAATTGGTGCCTGCAAAAGGTGAAATTACAATATTTAATCGATCTCATTATGAGGATATTATAGAAGTACGGGTACGTAAATTGTTACCAAAATCTATTTGGTCTCAACGATACATGCAAATTAATGAATTTGAACACTATTTATATTCAAATAATATCAAAATTATAAAGTTATTTTTGTATTTAAGTAAAGAGGAACAAAAGAGAAAATTAGAAGAAAGAATAACAAACCCATTAAAACAATGGAAACTCACCGAAAGTGATGTAACGGAACCAGCTTTTTATGATGCATACATGAGAGCATATGACGAAGTCCTAAAAAAGTGTAGTACGGATTGGGCTCCTTGGTATATTATTCCAGCAGATACAAAATGGTTAAGAAATTACTTAGTCGCAAATATTATAGTTAATACCCTAAAAAAAATGAAATTAAAACTTCCAAAACCAAGATTTGATATTACCAGATTTACAAACAAATAAATTAAAAATTAAGCAATTAGAAAATCAAATCCATATATTATCTAGAATTTATTTTATGCTTAAATATAAAATAATAATCAAAAAAGAATTTAAAAAATAATATTAATATCAATATTACTATTAAATTTAGATTAAAAAATAACTATTATATTGGTAACAGTATCTTTCAAAATATTTTTTAAATTTTATGTATTAATTCTTTTAAAGAACGTTTTGGCTTTGGTTGTAATATTTTTTTGGGATAACCAATACAAAGAATAGAAGATGGCACTAAATCAGTATTCAATATTTTCATAACCATATTTTCATCTATCATTCCTATCCAGATGGAACTTAATCCTAATGCATGTGAAGCAAGCTGAGCATAAGATGCTGCTAAAGTTGCATCCTGTAATGAAAATTTCCTTCTTGTCTCTTCAGGAAAATTCATCTCTACTCTGCTAGGATTTTTACAGAATACTAATACTAGAGGGGAGTTGACATAAGGTTGGTTATTAGCAGCTTTAACTAGTTCTGATTTTATTTCTTTATTTATAACATGAAATATTTCAAACCCTTGAAATCCACCTGCAGTAGGTGCAGTATCTGCTGCAGCGAGAATAAGTTCTATCTTCCATTCTTCTACCTCCTTGGCTTCAAATCTTCTTTGTGATCTTCTATTCAACATTACATTGAATATATTTGACTGAAGAATATCTTCAACATCAGTTTGGCCTTCTTCCTCTTTAGGGACAATTACCTCATAACTATCTTGTTTATACATTCGTTTTAGAATATCTTGTGGATCAGACAACTACATTGTATTAACTGACAACATATAATAAAGTTTAACCCAATTTAATCATTATACATTTCATTGTGTTGGTTGTAATTTAATTTTGATTAGCTATAAAATTATTAAAAGATGTCATAAATATCTAGATTTAACTATATTGTTTCTTATAAAATACACCTAAAATTTTATTTTTAATAACACTCTCTATTTGGATGGTTATACTCTTTAGTATTGTTGGATTATGTTATTTTGATCACTTTTCAATTATGATCATTAAATGGTTAAGGTAACTATTTTATTTAAAAGCTCTTGACTCTTGAAAATCACTTAGATATTGTATATAGAAAAAAATATTATAGCGAAGCCTAAATATAACAATGGAAAATCATAGAAAAATTCTATTATCAATAACAAGGAACGGATTTAATCATTCTATAGAAGAAGAAGATGGATACCATTCATACCAGAACATAAAATACATCCAGTTCAATTATGGAGGATCTTCTAGATGGTGATATTAGTCTATTAATAAAGGAAAATTAATTATTGAAAGTTATATATAGTATAATTTTAAATAAATATTTACAATGTTTAGATTAGTCGCATACAGTTTCAAATATAGTATCTTAGCTACAACTATTGTTCTATTTACGGGAATAGGAATATCAGGTGAGAATGTTCATGGACAAACTTCAAATGAAACAGCGGAACTTGAAGAGGAATTAAGAATGGAGCAACAAGAATTAGAAGAACAACTAAAAGAAACAGTAGAATCCTTCAATGAAACACAGACGCTAGAAGGTATGGGATAAGAGCTATCCTTATTCAAGCAATAAAACAATGAGCTGTTGAATAAGAAAGCTAATTCTTATAGCATGAACAATAAGTATAAACCAGTAGATGAGTCCATAAGCAACGCTGTTAAATGGAGCATAGTAGAATATTCTTTATTTGTTACTAGAATAGTAAAAAAAGGATTAAGCTTATACAATGATAATTGCCTTGGAAAGGAATGGTTCTCAGGAATTTATATGGATAATCATGGAGAATTACAATTTACTGAACCTTTTACTATGGAAAATAGACCTAAAAGTTATTATGATATTTTAGGAGCTGTTGGATCCTTCAAACTTAATGATTCTGAGGAATATTATATTATTCCAGAAACAAATAACAAATTTGTAGAAGTTTTAGATGATAAAGGAGAAATCGATCCAGATTTTCCTTTAAAAGATTATAGCCTACTATCAGACCAAAATTCTCATATTTCTAAATCTTTTCGTAAAGTAAGTATAAAAAAGTATGATGATGCTGTTTCCAAATTTATTAAAACTGAAATCCAAAAAGGTTCATTTTTAGATTTATTTGAGCTATATCTTGAAAAGAAAATAGAGATATTGAATAAAACCGATTAAGTTGATTTAAAATCCTAACTGGTATAATTCTAAAAATCTACCACTGATAAATAATTCATATAATTCTCATAAATTATTTTTTTAGTCAATATTTAATATATTTTATCTTTAAATCTGGCTCTTATATTCTTGTTATATTCTTGGTAGTTTCAACGGGAATTAGTTTTATTGATTGTTTTTCCATAAAAATCAGAATATAATTTTATATAAAATAACACATAAGATATTGAAAATTCTTAGGAATATTTTGTAAGAGGTAATTAATCTATTTATTTTTTAGTCAATCATAATGTTTTTTTATTCCAGAAGCTGTTGCATCTGAAATTAATATTACATCGTATTCTATATTAAATCCGTATCTTAAGGAAGTCTCTACACAAATTGATGTATATACTCCACAAAAAATGAGTGTATTTACCTCTATACTCTGAAGCCATACTCTTAGTTCCGTATCCTGAAATGCAGAATCACGTCTTTTCAGTATTATATGATCTTCTATCGTTGGTTTTTATTTCCCTAACCGTTTGTGCATCCAAAGTTCCTCTTACACATATTGGTATATTTTTGAGTCTTTCTTCTCTATTGGAAGAATATTGTGGATATTAAGTAATAGATCAATCCCACTTTGTTCCCTTACTGCTTCTGTATAAAATATTGGAATTTCCTCTTTTCGGCAAAAATTTATTAATGCTTTAATTTTTGAAATTATTTTTTGATAATTTTCTATATTCATTCCTAATTTATCATACGACCTACCATTACTCACAAAACCATTCTGCATATCCACTACGATTAGACCGAAATTAACCAGTTTTTTTCCGATTTTTATCTATAACATAATGATGATTAATCTAATAACTATTATAATCGCTGTATTAATTTGCTTTTCTGTATTTGGTTTTATTGGATAAATGTATATGCTTTTTGATGATATAGTAAATTACAAGAAATGCATTGTTGGGGATATCATGACTTGGACTTTTATTGTATTATGTGAGGTGAAAGTTCTTGTCCCATAATATTTCCATTATCCGGTTGAGGAAAGTTGGAATCATCAATTGTATCTTGTATGGCATGATCTTCTGGTGAACATGTTCCGATGATTTGATCACCCTCATCAGAGCTAAAATCTATTATCACATCAGACTGGTCACAAATAAATGTATCTGCTCCAGGACCACCTTTTATTTCATCTATTCCCTCACCACCATCCAGTTCATCATTTCCTGGTCCTCCGTCAAGTTTATCATGACCTCTTCCACCGTACAACATATCATTCCCTTTTCCTCCTTTGATTTCATCCACCCCTCTTTCTCCATTCAAAATATCGTCTCCATCTCCTCCTTCAAGTTCATTATCACCATGACCACCATAAAGAGTATCGTTACCTTTACCACCATCTAACTCATCGTTACCTGGTCCTCCCCTCAGAATATCATCACCATCTCCCCCATCAAGTTTATCGTCTCCTGCGCCACCATAAAGTTTGTCGTTTCCTTTTTCTCCTTTTAATTGGTCGTCACCATCTAAACCATAAATTTCATCATCACCATCTCCTCCATTTATTACATCATCACCTGGTCCTCCCCTAATCCTATCATCTCCGCTTGTTCCTTCTATTCTAACATGTACCGTTGGTTTGTTGACAACTTCAGGGATATCGTTATCATCATTCTGCTCCTGTCCATTTACAGGTTGAATAACTATCAAAGATAATGAATAAGAGAATAACGATAGCATCAGAAAAATAATAGAATATTGTGATGGAAATTGACTTTTGAAATAATTAATACAGGAGATTTTAATTTTATCTTTCATTTTTATTGCTATCATATCGAAAAATATAACATAATATTTAAAAACTAGATAAATTTTTAACTGTTTATTTATATATAGCAATAATAGTATACAAACTAATAGAATCATATTCTAAGGGAATTTATCTTATGTCAAGATCTTTAAGAAAAATGTATTTCTTAATTGAATATATTTTTTTGACCTATAAAGTAAAATTCATTCACCTCTTTGAATTTTATTCAAATCATTACTTTTTGCTCATTATGGTATTATTTTACATCGAAAAAAAGATTTATGTGCAATTATAATCAGGTAAGTATTTTAGATTGCATTAATTTTTTGATGGATAGCAATCATCAAATAATTATAGATTACTAGTTGAAGTTTTTTCCAAGTGATAAATGACTAGGATATATACTAATAATATTTGAGAGTTGTCAAAAGTTAGGAAAGTTATTTTCCTTTAGTTACTTAAATAAACCAAAAAAGCCACCACCATTACCTGGATTTGTTTCTTCAGTCGTTATATTCGTATTATCAATAATTGCTTTGCCATTTATATTTCCCGGAATGGAGCTGGCTTGTTGTTCCTGTTGCTTTTCTGTTGGTAAACTTTTGGAGTCTGTATTTCCATATTTTATATTCTCACAATCATTTTCTGGAATTGCATCTTGTTGTGTTACGTTAAAATCTGTTACAGTGTCTGTTCCTGTACCACAGATGAAAATATCCTTACCAATCCCGCCTGTAAGAGTATCATTTCCTGGACCCCCTACTAGTACATCATTCCCCCTATCACCGTATATCCTATCATTTCCTTCTCCACCTTCTATATGGTCGTTCCCTCCTTTTCCCTTTAATACATCTCGTCCCTCATTACCATAAATTATATCATCTCCACTTCCACCGCTGATATCATCTCCTCCCTCTAATCCTGAAATAATATCATTTCCATCAAATCCTCTAATGGTATCTTGATTTATTGTTCCAGTAATATTATCTGAATTTTCCGTTCCATTAATTTCGTCTGCCCATACAGAATTTAGCAAATTAACCTTATTTGGTTCAAAATCAACATCTTTTACAACAAAGAGTAATGATCCAACTATACAAAAGATAGAAAGTGTTAAACAAATAAAGCTGTAAATGTTTGGAACCTTTATCTTGTTACACTTTAGAATTTCATTATCACTTTCTAACATTTTCATCAATATAGAAACAAGTATAATGAAATTTAAAATAGTGCAACATTTTTACTTAAAAATATACCTTATCAATCAGTTTATTAATACTAAAGTTAAAGTATATTCGATATTTATCATTCTTATATTCCACTTTTAAGTATTTCAATATCGAAATCACATATTTTCAAACATTCTTTTTTAGAAAGTTTGTTATAAAATAAATAAAGATTTTAGAGTAATTTATTTTAATTTTTTCAGGTACAGAATATTCTTGATGTTAAATTTATTTTTTCATCAATTTAAGACTAATAATTAGAAAATTAAATGGAAATGAAAATTAAATTTATTGATGCTCTAATATTAGATTTAGTTATTGTATATATTTTCTATTTATTTCCTATGGCTATTTTAGTTATAAATTATATTAAATTACAATATTTCATTCTAAATCTTTTATGATATTATTAGTAAGTATATTAAATTTAAAATATGAACACCACAATATGAACACTACTACCTTGCAGGAAGGGAATTTGCACTGTTAAACTTTTTTACCAGCCTTTTTTCACACTCTTGACCTTCAGGCGGATTCAAATCTTCACTAGTTACACAAGCTAAGAAAAGGTCACCAATCTGAATGTTACCAATATCTGTTTTTCTATCAAATGTAAATGTTCTTGTTATTGTATCGTCATTGTTTTTGTCAAGTTCTGCTTGAACATCTTTAATCATTTCTGTTTGTACCTGGCCCCTAACCATTGCGGCAATTTTTAGTTCTTTGGTATTTTTTCTGTCTCCTAGAGGAGATATGATTTTTATTAATACTTTATCATCTTCATCATCATTTTTCTCCTTTATTGTCTTATCAACTTCGTTTTGTTCATATAGCGCTTTGCTGTCGCTATACTTCATTGAGCTTGGTTTAAATAATCTTACTGTATTTGTACCATCTGAACTCTGTACATCTGCTTCATTACAGTCAAAGTAAAGTATTGAATCATATTCTTTTTCTATATCTTTGACATGATATGCACATGCCTGAAATTCGTCTGGCGGGGATAAAGAAACAAGGTCTGTATCTTTTAATACTTTTAATTTGACATCCAATTTGTTGGTTGTTGCTAAAGTATCTAATTCTGATAATTGAATGTCTTCTTTAAAGGATTGTCCATTGATGTATGCTATTACTCTCAAAAATCCTTCTTTTTCTATATTTTCTAAATTAAGAACAACCCTGAAGGTAACATATTCAGACTCGATATTGTAATTCTTCTCATTGTTCTTACTTTCTATACTGGTAAATTCATATTTTTTATTATCTTTACTATCACTATTGCTAAATGTTTTTGCTTTAATCTGATTATATACTTGTTGTTTTTGTTGTTGTTCTGATTGTTCTAATTGATTATTTTTATTTTTGTTGTTGTTAGTATTGTGTATATTGCTATTTTGCGAAGGAAAATTATCTTCTTCAAAATACTCGCTAGCATCAAATATATAACTAGAGTAGATACTTTCTTTTCCATTATCAGTACTCTCAAGTGCACTTGTATTTACAAAATAGGAACTGTTTAAATCTAAATCGTTAGAGATGTGAAAAGCAAATAATATGGAAATAGATATGAAAATTAGTCGGAAAGTAATTCTATTATTGTTGTTATTATTTAATAACATAAAATTCATCACTGTGTCACACAATCATAGTATAATATATTATATCAAGGTTTTTGTCTTTTCCTTTATGATTATCATCTATAAAATAAAAAGTGAATTTATTTAAAGGATGTTATAAATAATCAGATTACCAAAATGAATAGACCAATGCGTACTACTAATTTTTTTACCAGTCTTCCAGTTTGCGCTACTATTATACTGACCATTTGTTCAAGCGTTATTTTTTTATCATTTTATTTTGGCTCATCAACATTAACCATAACTCCAACAACAACTATAACAACTGAGGAAAAACAAGAAAGAAATTATTATAATAATATTTTTAATCATATAGCTGCTTTCGCTCAAAAGGATGAAGATAGTAGTAGTAAAAATCCTATTATCAAGAATTCAAGGATACTAGACTTTGCAGGGTCTAATTATGCTGATGTTGTAAACAGTAATGAGATTAATCTTAATAGCTTTACAGTCTCGGTATGGTTTAACACAGAAATGAATGTTACAGGGAGGGATGTTGCTTTTTTGGTAAATAAAGGTGGATTTGGAACAGAAAGAGAAGGGTTCAATCTTAATTATGGGTTATGGCTAGACAACAGAGAAAGAGTTACAGGCGGATTTGAGACTCTGACTGGAGATGATTTCTTTATTAATTCTCAAGCTCCTTACGCTGATGGACTTTGGCATAATGCAATTTTAACATTTGATGAAAAACTACATCTCCTAAATCTATACATAGACGGTCTAGAGGTTGCAACTAACTCTACACTTGTAGGAATTACACCTGACAATACAGGAAACCAATCTGTAAGATTGGGAGCAAATTCCTTTGAGGATAAAGGACCAATAAATGGTAACTATACGGGACAATTAGACGATATACAGGTATGGGATTTTGCTTTCACTAAACCACAGGTAACTAGTTTGTTTGAGACAGAATCAAAGATGACTCGATAATTACATATTGAGATGCAAGTGATAAGGTTGTTCATTCCTGTTTATGTAATAGCAATGATATAAAATGTTATTCAAATTGTAATTAAATTTAATTAAATTTAGTAGACAATTGGGTCAACTTAATTATTTGTTTGTAGATTCCTTACTGATTTCAATTAAAATATAAATATTATTGATATTAATTTTAGGCTGATTCTCTTAATAGAGAATAGTTTACTAAATCAAGGAAAATATAAAAGGTATAGAGAATTTTTATACAACAAGACTAGATTTTATTACTCTAACGATTTATATACTAAAAAAATAATCTGTTTAGAGAAAAACTAGTTGTATTCATCAAATTCAATAAATAATATTCCAATCTTGAATTTTTTAAAAATAATTATTCATGTCCAGAGCCAAAAGTTATTAGATTCTATAAAATATTTGTGTCCCTGTACTTAATTTTAATATATAAAAAGTAACCTATAAGTTACAAGATGGTTGATTACAAATTCCTTTATCAACAATAA
>JBHIVA010000042.1:0-17254 GCA_042138015.1 Nitrososphaeraceae archaeon
ACTATAGATACAATGTGTTTATTAATTTCTTTTTTTGTAGATATTGTATATATATCTATAGATATATATTATTTTAGGCATGTTATTTTTAGTCTTATATACAATATCAGAAATTTATCGGTTAACTCATGATATACAGAGAAGAATAACAATTATGGATTTGGTTAGATTTAATTTTTTGATTTCAATTGCAACAAAACTAAATTTTCTAAAAAAATTTATATTTATTTAATAATTTAGGAATATATCTATATACTATTTAAGATTTAAACGAGAGCAATTCTAAACAAAATTCATCGCCATAGATTCCAGAGAATTTTCTAAAAAGATCTAGACAGTTTTTCTTATCAAATATAAATTCGTACATATTATTATCTATATATTTGAGAATCTTTATTGTTTCCTCATTTTCCAATATCCTTCCACATAATATGCATTTTGTTATTAGAATTCCTTATTATTTAAATATAAGAAATATTAAAGTTTATGGTAAAAATAAGTTGATTTATCATTGAATTTATTGGATTCATATACTTAATTCATTTAATTAACTTTTATATGATGAATCTAAATAAATATTTCACAAGAAAATTATGCATAATTTGTTTATAATTCTGTATTTGGTTGTATAGTCTTACCAAATTAAATTATTTGTGTATTGTAGAAAAATGTTATCAAATAGATATCGCATTTTACTTTTTCAATATTTTCGATGATTTCAAATAATTATCATTTTACTTTGAAATTATTTTTTGTAATCTGCTTTTTAATATACAAATGCATATGTATTATTATTATCCCACACAGTCCTAGAATTCCTCCAAATAAAGCCAAAATTATGTCATCTGGAAGAGTATTTTGAATCGCCAATCGTGTCAATATTAGCTGAATAATCAATGTCAAGAGTATTCTGGATGAAGCTATAGTAGAAGTTAAAGAAGCTCCTATTCTTTTTAGACCTTCAACGTAGCAAATAGTCCCAATTAAAGGTAACAAAGAAAAAATCAAAAATATGTACCAATATGAAAGTAATAATTGAAAGGAGAGATCTGGAGATAAAAGAATCATAACTGTCACCAAGATTGATCCTGACATCACTAGACACATTCCAGAAATTTCTATAGGTGAATACCTAGAGGACAATTTTGTCAAAAAGAAGACTGCAAGTGCAAAAGAGATCGCTGATATAACTGCCTCAATATCACCGAATTCAACAGTAAATTGCAATAAAGGATAATTAACACTAAAAATAGGTGAAACAATATTAGTGTCTACTACACTATTGTCACTTAATAATACAACAACAAATCCCGCAAGAGCGATACCCACC
Source organism: Nitrososphaeraceae archaeon (assembly GCA_042138015.1). GTDB lineage: Archaea > Thermoproteota > Nitrososphaeria > Nitrososphaerales > Nitrososphaeraceae > TH1177. Next base: position 1,331 of record JBHIVA010000042.1, read on the forward strand.
CCAGCAAATTGAATTTTATTTAACCGTTCATGGAGAAATAATCTTGCTAAGAAAAGTATTGCTATTATCTCTATTGGACCAGCAAGAAGGCTTTCTTTTGAAGCCCCAACTCTACTCACTGCATCATACCATGTAAATATCCCTATCGAAAGAAATATTGAAGCAGGAATGAATTTTTTCCAGGAATATAAAATAGAAAACTGTTTCTTTGTAACAAGGGTTGATATCAATAATAACAATGTTCCTGAAATAGCTATACTAAAAGCTGAAATTGATAATGGAGAAATTCCTAATAATCGAGTAAGATATTCTATTATAATGGATTCTATTGACAGAATAAGAGCAAATAAAAAAACTATCCACGATTTTCTAATCAATTAAAGAGTAATAATAGTTTAGTTTTCCATCTAGAAATAAATCTTCCTATGTAAAAAATTGACTAAATTTTATTATCAAAGTCTAATTTTGAATTGTAGACTTATAATTTTGTAGCTTTAAATGAACTATTTTATTTTTATATATAAAAGAATATACCAAATATAATTACTGTAATTGGGACATATTTTTATAAAAAATTAAAAATATCAATCTCATCAACAACAATTTAACTCATTTTTTGATATCTATATTCATCTATCCATCATCATATTATTCATATTCATGTTCATTTGAGATTTCAGATTGAATAGTTGTTGTAATGATGAATGAATGTTTAAATGTACCAATTCCATTAGATCCTTTCCAGATCCTTTATTTGACACAATGAGATTGAGATTATCCAGTTCCTTTTCCAATTTAGATATTAAGTTAGAGTTATTGGTACCAGAACCCTTTAATTTATCATTATATAGATCTTTTATTTCTTCAGTCAGTATCAAAGCAGTTTCATAATCAGCAGAATCTACAACAGTATTGTTGGTAGATATTAGTTTTTGATATTTTTCAAAGTTAGGATTTGATTTAGCGATTGGAAGATTATCATTTATCGACTTCTCAAAATTATCTAATACAACGAGATTAGTCATATTAGTTAAATCAACGTTCAACATAACTGCAGAAGAATAAGCACGTAATACCTGATCAATTAGATCTGCCATAACTAAAGAATGGATTGTACTGTTGTCGCTTGTTATTTCTTTGTCATATCGTATAATAAAGTCTTGATCATCTACTATATCGTCATCAACGTAATATACATCGTTTACCAACCTTGCTGCATTATCAGAGTGGTCCATTGCAATAGTTATATTAGACGGAAAATTTTTCTTTGCAAGTTCTAATTCTGTTATTGCTCTTTTTGCTAAAGAAAGAAATGTTACGGAATCATCAGAGGTAAAGCTATGGCCAAAAGCTTTATTCACATCAGTATTAGTTGTTATAACTGTAATAGTAGTGGTTAGAGAAAAAATTAAAGAAATTCCTAAGATTATTGACAAAAAAGAATAAACATTATGTGTATCATAATGGTGAAGCATTTTCATAATTAAAAAAGAAATAGTTCTCCAATAAAATGATTTTGAAAGATCAATGAATAACCATATTCTTTCGTATCTTTCAATTCTGGCACGATTTTTATTATATTTTTAAATTTATTTAAGGGAATAGTATCTAGAAAATCATGCCTGTGATTCAAATCACAATGAATAAAGGAAGAACTGTAGATCAGAAAAGGGAACTAGTACAGGTTTTAACTAGAGAAACAGCTCGTATATTACAAGCCAGAGAAGCAAACATGAGAATTCTCATATATGAAGTATCAGATGAAAATTGGGCGAATGGTGGAAAGTTAGGCGTTGATATGTAATATTATATCTTGTTACATGCCCTTAGTTGTAATGGTGATTATATTTTGTTAAAAGCAGACAAGTCTTTAGAAAAAGGGTGTCATTGGATATCTAATAAATAATCTCAAATTATAATTATCAGGTAAATGAAATATTATAACAATATTCTAGTTTTTTTTTTGCAGATCCTTAGATCATTAAATACTTACAATCTCTGCAAATCTTTTATCTGCAAATTCTTTTTTTGTCTCTTCAAAAATAATCTTTCCTACGTATTCTTCTATTCCCAAGTCTTGTGCAATCTTAGATGGCTCGTTGTTTAATATTGACTCTACTGTAAATCCTGCATTGTTTAAAGCATCTTTTAATCCATTGGGAATTTTTATGAGGTCAATTCTGTTGTCGTTCTTCATTAATTCACTATTAGTGTTATAGAACAAAAGTCTATCCTATATAATTTATTTAAACTATAGAGATTACTGAAATTAAAAGTAACAATAACATACTCATAACACTTATCTGGTAAATCTATAATATTTACAATCAATTTGAGTTATGAACTTGTCCTAACATTTGAGGAGATTGACAAAAAAATGAAAATTATATTATCAGACGATGGATCATCAACTGAAACAATAAAGAGAATTATCCAAAAATTGCCATTAACTACCTATATGAACAAGTGGGGAGAGGAGCTTTATACTGATGATATAAAAATAAAAATAGATAATGAGAAAAAAAATTTAAAACAAGAAGTAGCTAAATTTGATGTTGCATTTTGGCCTGACGGAGGTGCCATCTGCTTATTTTTTGGTTCAACTCCTATTAGTACGGGAGAAAAAATTCTACCGTATTCACCGGTAAAAGTTATAGGAAAAGTAACAACAACAGCAAAAGAATACTACACAGATATTTTAAGAAATGAAAATAGAACAAGAATCACTATTAGTAAAACATAAAATCATAAAATAAAAATAAAAAATTTAAAAATTTTCTCGCTTCCATTACATCACATTACATTACATTTCCAAAACCCGCAGAAATTTATCGCATAATGATAAGATAAAATACTGTCTAATGGATTGTAGTATTTCATCTCATTTGAAAGGAATAATATTTGACATGGATGGAGTATTGGTAGATTCTATGCCATCACATGTACGAGCATGGCAAGCGGCAGTTGAAGAATTTACAAATATTCAAGTTGAAAGTAAATTTGTTTATAGAAATGAAGGAAGAAGAAGCAAGGAATTAGTGAAAGAGATATTAGATAATTATAAGAACAATAATACTGATAACCTAATTATTGAAAAAATAGTAAAAAGAAAGGCTGAGCTTTTTAAAAAAACTGGTAGTTTCAAAGTATTCCCAGGAGTCAAGGAAATAATCTCAAATCTAAACTGTAGAAAAGCTGTGGTAAGTGGCTCTACAAAAGAGGATGTCCTGAATATAATCAATCAGAGTTTTGGAAATAATTTTTTTGATACAATAGTTACAGGGGATGATATTACTAATGGTAAACCTGATCCTCTACCTTTTGTGAAAGCTTTGCATGAGTTAAATTTAAAATCTAATCAAGTACTTGTAGTAGAAAATGCACCTTTGGGAGTACAGGCATCGAAAAATGCAAAGCTAGAATGCATAGTGACATTAAATAATACTCCACTATCTTACGAAGATTTTCAGTCAGTAATTTCAAAAGATAAGGTATTTGAAGATATGAAATCAGCAAATAAATTTCTGTTGAATTGGTGCAATTAATCAAACAGAAATAAAATTAAAAGCTTAAAAAAAGAATATCGTCTGCAAATAGTCAGATATACATCAAAATGAGTTTTATATATGAATTAAATGTAAAAAAGTTATAAATCAGGCTTTATTTTCTTCAAGTGATACTTTTTCTTTATCTATATTTTGGAATTTTTTTAGATAAAACCAATGTTCTATTCTTGAAAATAACAAAGAACCTACCAATCCCATTATAGATCCTGTAACTAACGTAAGAATGGATAATGGAACAATGGTATTCAGAAAAGTTGGAAGTACTCCATTAATTGAATCTAAATTGTAACCTAATAGATTTCCAAATGTCCATGTAATCATAGGATAATTTAAAAAATAGAATATTGACCCTACTATTGTTCCTGCTACTAGTTTGTTGTAAAGTAAATTAAATGACTTAAAGAATTGAGAATTAAGAATAATATCAGCTAGAAGAAATGCACCCAGATTGGTGACGATATACCACGGTAACACAGGGATTAGAAGATCCTTAGCAGGAATTATTGTAGTAAATACATTGATTCCGATCAATAAGGAAGCAACAAGAAAACCACTTCCAAATCTATTGTTCAAGGCTTTTGAGGCACTCAGAAACATTAGAGAATTAATTAATGGAAGAGTAACAACTGCAATTATTGTTGCACTATAAGAATCTAGGTTAAAATTAAAAAAATCGGAATCAGAAAATGGCAGTACAAACATGAAAGTATACCAAATAGAGGTATACCATAATGACGAGAGTGATGGGATAAGAAAGAATTGAATTAAACGTTGTTTTTGTTTTTGTCGTACATATTTGACTAATCTAAACAGTCCCATGAATACTGCGACAGAATTAATTAGCATTCCCGTTACCAAAGTAATATGTGAGGGACTTAACAGTCCATCAAATCCAAAGGCATTATGCCATAAAAAATCAGAAGGACCTGCAATAATTGTTAGTAAAGATCCTATAAACAAAAGTTTGAATGCACCTGGCAGTGAAGTATTTTTTATTTCCTCTTTCTTTATTAAAATGGAACCTGCCAAAGCGGAAATAGCTATTAAACCTATTCCTAGGTATAGCAATGAATGAGAGGGAGTGAAAAACGACTCGGGTTCGTTTAATACATGAGATGTTACATCCCAGCTACCTCCCCATATCTGGATTATTGTACCTATAGAGGAAATAATTAAAAAGAAAATAGAAAGGTTTAGAGTAGAGAATGAAATAAAGAAAAATTTTCTACTACCCATATTCATAATAGATCTAATTTAAGAGAATTAATAAAATTAACTAAACCAATTATAATTATATTTAGATGTCGAATTGGTAAGGTCTAATTATAGACCACATATTTTCATAATCGTTATGCAATACAAAAAAAAACTCAATTAATTCATCAATAAAAAATTAATCAAATAAGAGCACAAATAACGTCTATTCCCACAAATTTGAATCTTCATATTGTTATTTCAATTTTAATAGTGAAATTTAACTACTGTAATAATATTTTTTTAAAAGGCCTAGTATAATTACTCTGTTATCTTACCATACTGATACTATAATCACTGTTTGACATGAGATTTCTTTTTTTGTCAATAACAATAACAATAAATATAAAAATTTTGTATTATAAAAGAAGAGTTAATTCTAATCTTTGGAATAAAATAAAATTTATGCTAGGAGCATTCAAGATGAATTTAGAATATTTTGCTACCTATTTAGGAGTAGTTGTTAGTAGATTCTGGATTATTCACATAGATCTCATAAAACCTCATATCAAAGATGCATAATCATTGAGATGTAAAACAAATTCACCTTAATTTCAAATCAAAGTAGCTCTGTTGACTGTTAGATCTAAAAAGACTTATCTAAAAACCAATATTCAATCTGTGGATACCACGTAATTGTCTTAGTAACTGAAAAACCTAAAGTTGTCTAGAGCACCCTATATCGGATCAGAACTATAAATTATCTATTTTATTAGATCAAATTGCATCAAATTAGTCTATTTCATAAAGATAAAACATAAAGGAATAAAATCTAAAAGAAACATATAGAAACAACAATAATACTTAATTTATGAATGTCGAAAATAATCGTCAATACCAGTATAATTTTTTTTCTAACGATGATATTCTTTACAACTATAACTTTTGAAACTGCACATTCTGAAGAGACAAACAGTACAGAAAGGAAAGAATTATCGTTTAACGATTTATTTGCTCTGGTAGAAAATTCTGTTGTTCAGATAACAAAAACAATGCCACCTCTAAATCCATTTGGACCAAACAATGAAAATAGTACTTCTTTAGGTTCAGGGTTTATCTATAGCAAAGATGGGTATATCGTCACAAATAATCATGTAGTTGAAGGAGTGCAATCTGTAGATGTAACTTTCATTAATGGAGATAGATATACTGCAAATGTAACTGGAACAGATGTCTTCAGTGATTTAGCTGTAATAAAAATTAATGAAAATGTTACCGAATTACCACTTGTTCTTCCTCTTGGAAATTCATCAAAGCTTAAAGTAGGTGATCAAGTAGTGGCAATAGGAAATCCATTTGGATTGGAAGGATCAATGACAACTGGTATAGTGAGCCAAATAGGGCGACTATTATCTATCGATGATAGAGGTTTTTCCATACCAAATGCAATTCAGACTGATGCATCAATCAATCCAGGTAATTCAGGTGGACCGTTATTGGATATGAGAGGTCAGGTAATAGGTGTCAATACTGCAGGTATTTTCCCTGGAGGTATTGGATTAGCCGTTCCTTCTAATACTGTAATACGTATAATACCAGTACTTATTGAACAAGGAAATTATACACATCCATGGCTTGGAATAACTGGAACAACGCTCACCGCAGATTTGGCGAAAAGAGAAAATATTGATAGAACTCAGAAAGGTGTACTAATTGATAACATTGTAAAAGACAGTCCTGCAGATTTAGGCGGTTTAAATGGAAGTATAGTTAACCAGTATGGAGAAAAAAAAGGTGGTGATATCATTACAGCAGTTGATGGAACTCCAGTAATAAAGATTGAAGACCTGATCTCGTATTTGGAGATAAATAAAAATGTTAATGAAAATGCCACAATATCAATTTACAGAGACGGAGAGATTTTAGAAAAAGAGGTTATGTTGGAAAGTAGACCTTCATACACACCCATGACAAATCAAACAAAGGATTATGGTTCTTTTCCATAATTATCTTTGTTGATCTATTTTGATTTTTCATATTTCCCTTTGTCATCATATTCATCTATAAATCAAATCAATCATTTTCTATATTAAAGGTGAATTATATTATTTCTCTGGATAGGAATCAAAAACTATAAAATACATTTTTGAACGCCCATAATACTATTATCATTATCTAACTTGAGTTTAATAGATCTGATTGGATTATTTTTAATACTGCTAGTAATTCCAAATTATTAAACAAATACTGTGTATAAATTCCATAGACCAAAGATAAAAAAATTGCTCAAAATTGGATTATTATTCTGCTATCAAATCTAGTGGCGGTTTTTATAAATAATTGGATTTATGGATGGATGGAGGATCTTATATAACATCTTTTAATTCATCTATTTTTCTTTGACAATAGAGTTCCTGGACTTTATCTTATACAAAGTTTATTCAAATTCTAAGGCACTTTATTAATGATACATTTGAACGGAATATTATTTTAGATTTCATAGGATAATTATTATGTATCTAACTAGATTATTTTAATCAAAAGGGTGTATGAAATGGGGATGCAATTTAATTGAATTTAATAGATGCTAAAGATATGCCTGATGGTAGTGATGTTGGTGATATTAATGGGGATGAAGTGATCAGAGAAAGTACTCGATTAAAATCCATTCGAAATGCCAATACTTCCAATAAAGATACAAAGGATAGAACAACAAGGATGGAAGATTATCTTGAAGTAATTTATGAGCTAGTCCAAAGCAAAGGATATGCTACAACGGTAGATATATCTCAATATCTAAATGTAAGTTCTCCAAGTGTCACTAAAATGGTTCAAAGACTTGACGAAGCAGGTATGCTTATTTATGAAAAATATAGAGGAATAAGATTAACAGAACGTGGAATATCTATTGCAGTTGGTATTAGGACTAGACATGGAACGTTAGCAGAATTCTTTAGGTTGATTGGAGTAGATGAAAAAACAGCTAATGAAGATGCTGAAGGTTTGGAACATCATTTACATCCAGAGAGTATAAAAAAACTCGAAAAATTAGTAAAAATCATGAAAAACAACCCTGATATTTTAGATATTTAATTATGGATAAACTTTAGTATGATTGTATCTATATGATATAAATATCCAAATTATTATATAATAATACAGTAATTTCCAACTTAAAAATAAGAAATATTTGTGTTTAATATACAAGTGATGTCAAAATAATAAAAATATGAATGTTAATTCAAACAGTGTATACATTACTTTCATTCTTGGTTTTTCTGAATCATATTATGAAAATTCATGTAAACTAATTTACACAAGTTGGCTAAATTCTCAATTTGGGATTGATTTTCTGGCAGGATAGAATCAGCGACGATTTTTGAGTCTTTCAATTCATTTGAATATTGTCGTATCCAATTATTAATCATATTAATATCTACTTCAATATGAAACTGTATTCCTATTGTATTTTTAACTCTAAATGCCTGAACATACTCATGGGATTTAGCTAAAATTCTTGATTGCATAGGAAGGTCAAAAGTATCTCCATGCCATTGAAATATTTTTATCATTTGTGATGATACGCCATTAAATACTTCTCTTTTACCTTCTTCCGTAATTTCTACGTCATACCATCCTATCTCTTTTATTTTTCCGTGGTAAACTCTTCCTCCTAAGGCTTTTGCAATTAATTGAGAACCTAAACAAATTCCCAGGGTTGGAATATTCCGTTCTGAAGCTATTTTTATTAAATTTTGCTCGTCTTTTAAATAATCATATGTATCATTAACAGACATAGGACCTCCCAAAATTACGATTCCAGCATAATCCGAGATATTTGCAGTAGCCTTTTTTGTATTTTGTGCATCGATTATCGAGAGGGAATAACCATCTGATTCAAAAAATTCTCTAAAAGTTCCCAAATGTTCACATTGGATATTTTGAACTACTAAAATGTTCTTGTCTTGATGTATAGCCAATACTGACTAAGAATAAAAATTGATTAAATATATTCTATCCATATGAATTTTCGTGCCTTATCTCAGTATTATGGATTGGTAATTTTTAGGAAACAACCATGAATATTACAAATAGATTATTTTAAAATTGATAACAACTGTAAAAATATCAATTTTGTAAACCTTCTCGAATTTCTCCACTAATATTTGAGAGTACATCAGCTCCACTTAATGCGGTACTTTTAGCAGCATCACCAATTTGCATTAAAATTTGTTTGGCCTCCGTCGCATTTATCGTACCAGTAGAATTTTGATCTATTCCCTTTCCTAAATTTACGATTTTGTCGGCAAAATTTGTAATTTGATCGTTTATGGTATTAGCTGTTTGTTGTCCATATATAGGTACCAATCCTATAGAAGGAATTGCAAAGACCAATGCTATGATGATTGAATTTATAAAGTTCATTACAGTATCATATATCTTTAATACTTTATTAACCTACATTATAGCTTTCTATAAATAACTACAACACTATCATCATTATATAATATATTTGGGAGCATTGATTCTTTATTTTTCTTCTTCTGGGTTTATTTAGTTATACATTATTGTTTCTACAATTTGGTGTTATAAAATTTTTATAATTATATTAAATTTTATTGTTCAATTGAATCATTTTGGAAGTATTAACCAAAAGGTAGATAAGAAATTAGCCAAGTGGATTAATAAGATAATTAGCTAAAATTGGTATTGGATTGAACAAGATATAGTTAGTTATTATTTAGTTTGATTCGTTAGTTTAACCAGACATCATAGTTACTTCCATAATTGAATCGCATTTCAGATTAAATTTTGAATGAAATTTCTCTATCGCTTCCTTTCTTGGCGCATCTAATAGATAATAAAATAAATCTAATTCTCTATTGAAAAAAGTATTGACACGAGTAATTCCGAAATCCTCATCATTGATTATTGGTGTATTTACTATATCTCCAATCTGTGATATTTTATGGACATCCAGGTATATCGGCATAAATATAGATCTTTGCATAGTATAATTATTTTAACTTTCAGTGAGAAAAATTTGAGATTTAGCAATAGGATATAGAGTTATGGAATACTAATCTATCTTAGATTTTTTCATTTTGCTAGAGTATTAACAATGACTATTGTTTTGTTTATTGTTACTTGACAATCAGTTTTCAGGAATATAACACACATAATTGATGATAACATGACGAGCAAGACTAGAGGGAGTATATTGTGTGATAATCAATAACGAGAGTAGTGTTGTTAGGGATATAATAGATATTAACCTATGATTCTAATCAGTAAATATTGACGATGATCATCACTCTTCCAGTTGAAATGACATATGTTTGAAGTATGCGTTTAGCTTAATTTGATATACCGTCAAGAAATCTAATTTCATAAATAATTTGATAATCTCATAGAGACAGAATTCATATTAGGGTTAGCAGGTATTTACCTAAGTTATAAATGAATTATAGTGAAAGAAATGGGTACGATAGAGGTGCTGGCCATAGAAGGTCATTTGGAAGTCCAAAACCAGTTGAGATGGGGAAGGAGTACGAAGTCGAAATAACAGAGATCAGTAACAAAGGGGATGGAATTGCCAGAGTTCAAGGATTTGTAATCTTCGTTGTTGGTGGAAAAGTTGGCCAGAACGTGAAAATACGAATTACAAGTATTGGAGATAGGTTTGCAAAAGCAGAGGTTGTTTAAAAAATAAGTTAAAGTGTTTAATTCAGCTTTTTCGAAATCTTTGGTTCTTTATAGAACCAAACTCATCACTTTTTACTCGATTTATAATATTTTTTATCAGGTTTAAAGGTCTTGCAAGTACAATCACCTATCAAACACTTCATTTTGTCTGTCGGTGCATTTCTATCATGATCGACTTTTTGATGTTTACATCTCATACACTTTACAAATAAATCCAATTCACTACTCAAAGTTAAATACCATATTGCATGTCAAACAATTAACGCATATATTTCTATATGAGAAAATTCAAAATACCAAATCAATAAATTTATAAGTATGAGTATAAAGGTTTAGAATTGAATCACATTCAATACTGTCTTTATTATCTAATAATATCAATATCGGATAAAGTTTCACCATATAAAAAACCATCAAATTCCAATTTTTCTGCTAAAATACAAATTTCTTTTATCTTTTCATAGTTTGTACTCCAATACTTCAAGACAATATTATGAAAATAATAATCAATTATATCACAAAAATGTATAAAATTTTAATAGAAAATTTATTTATTTCTATTGGATGTTTTTATTTTCATTATTTTATAAAGTGTCATTTTGTAGAAATATTAATATGGTTAAATCTTGATTAAATTATAGATTAAATGTTTTTCTAGATAGTAACAATAATTAGCAACATAATGTTGCATTTTCTTGATTTTATGTAAATATTAATCAAAAGTCATTAATAAAAAAAATAAAAATTTATTCAAAAAATTTAGCTATAAATTTTTATGCTATTTTTCTAAGCTAACCTCGACTGGTGTTGGATGTGAGACAATGTCGAATACTGGTGATCTCTTTTGTGCAAGCTGTACCAGTTCTTGTAGTTTTTCTTCCGGACTGTCAGATTTTATTTTAAAAGTTACTTTTATTTTTTCATATCCATTCCTTACTTTTTCATCTAATCCTAGGAAACCATGCAGATCTAGATCTCCTGAAAAAGAAGTTTCTACCTCGTCTATCTTTACTCCTTGCGCTGCAGCATGATAAATCAAGCTGGTTGTCAAACAACCATCTAGTGCTGCAAATACATACTCTACTGGATTTGCACCGATATCTTTGCCTAGTAAGACAGGTGGTTCATCTTTTTCAAATACAAATGGTTCACTTCTTTTGAATGATTGACACGCACCAGAAAAGTCATCAATAGTTGTTTTACTATGTGCTCCATTTATCCATTTACCTCTTGCTCTAAAGTTAAATTTCGCAACATCAGGTTTTCCCTTAATTACATCAACTGTTTGAAAAAGTTTGGATACATTAACTCCATTCACAATTTTATCATTTGGTTGTATTTCTTTTTGATTATTATTTTCCATAGTAATGCTAGCATGATATTTTATATAAACTTTCGTATTTTATGATATCATGATATCAATTAAAGAAACTATAAATACCATATTATATCACATAAATAAAAGGACGCCTAAGTTGTTGATTAGAATCATAGATGATAAAAAATACATTTAAAACTTGGAGAGTTTGCTCATGAAAAAGGTGTCTCTATCCATTCAATTGTTAAAGATGCAGTAGATAAATGGCTTAAACAACAGGAGGAGACTCGCAAAAAGCACTATCTTTTAATATATTCTAGTGATGATTCTATGATAAAATTACTAAAATCTACGAATAGACTTGCGAGAGAAGGAAATTTATTTAGATGCTTCTGTGGTGTACCTAGTAATCTTACTTCATTTTTATCGAAATTGAATTGGTATAATGGTACCGCTGTTCCATATTATCATGATAATAAAATATACAAAACCAAAATCAAGTACAAATTCAGAATGTTAAAGGTATTCTAAAATATTGTAACAAAATTATGGAAAATATATCAATTAATGCTACCAACAAGCAGGTTTACTGAATGGATTTTCTTATTAATGATATAGCAAATTCTTCATTACGGCAAGCCTTGACAACAGAAAAAGTTTATGATAGTTGTAGACTTCCAGGACTTAGGTATTGTTCATATAAAATTGAAACGTTGTTTAAATCAGAAATAAACGATCTTATAGAACTTTTTGAAGAACATGATCAGGTTTTTATATTAAGAAATGAAGAGGTCTACAAACTTCATATTACAAAAGAAAGTGTACATAAACTTTTCTTGAATTAAATTTTTTTCAGTTCTTTTTACATTTGTAACATTAATAGACTTTTTAAGTTTTTTAAAAAATGACAATTTAATATCAGAAAACATTTACAATTTAGATCTATCAAAAATGATTTTTCATATGTTTGAATTCATGTAATGGATATATGTAATTTATTTTTATCTACAAATAAAAGATCCTAGCGAATTGAATGAATTATATAAATCCATATCATAAGAATTATAATAATATCTGTATAAAACTCTACATTCAAATGATTAATAAATTTGATCTAATAGTAATTGGTTCAGGTTCAGGATTAGATGTTGCTAGCGGCTTAGCTGAAAGAGGATTTAATGTCGCGATTATTGAAAAAAATAAGTTAGGAGGAACATGTCTGAATGTAGGATGTATACCATCAAAGTTACTTATTCATAGCGCTGATATCATACAATTAATAAAAAAAGCGGAAGTCTTTGGTGTCAATGTAAAAAACTATTCTATCAATTATCAAAAGATAGTAAATAGAGTTAATAATATTGTTGATAATGATTCCGAGAAAATTAAAAAGGGATTGCAACAAGTAGAAAACCCTAAACTTTTTTTAGGTGAATGTAAGTTTATTGGAGAAAAAAAAATAATAGTTGGAAAGAACATAACTCTAACTGCAAATAAAATATTAATTGCCGCAGGAGCTAGGCCAAGTATCCCCAAAATAAAAGGCTTAGATAAAGTTAATTTTATTACAAGTAATGAAGCATTACGGCTAAAAAAACTACCTAAAATACTTACAATAATAGGGGGAGGGTATATTGCGTGTGAATTAGCCTATTTCTTTGGTTCTTTAGGAACAAAAATAAATATTATTCAAAGAAGTGATAAATTAATTTCAAGAGAAGATATAGATATTGCTAGAAAATTTACAAGAATATTTTCAAGGAAATATAATATCTACTTAGGATATAACGCTGAATATGTATCTAAAATAACAGAAAAAGGAAAAAAGAGCTTTTATGTATTAGCATACAATAAACATGGAAAAAAATTAGAGCTTTTATCGGATCAGTTATTAGTTGCAACTGGACGTATTCCTAATTCAGATTTATTAAATATTGAGAAAACAAATGTTAAAGTAGATAAAAAAGGTTTTATAAAAGTTAATAAATATTTGGAAACAAACGTCAAAGGAATATTTGCATTAGGGGATATTGTTGGAAGATATCAATTTAAACATAATTCAAATAATGAAGCTTATTATGCATTCAACAATATACTCTATCCTGAAAAACAAAAAGTAGTTAATTATACTGCAATGCCCCATGCAATTTTTAGCTCTCCACAAATAGCAGGAGTTGGGTTTACCGAACAAGATCTAAAAAAGATGGATATACAATACATAAAATCAAGATATCCTTTCTTACAAACTGGCATGGGAAAAGCAATTGAAGACAGAGATGGTTTCGTTAAGTTTCTTATCGGAAAATCTAGCAGAAAGATACTTGGCTGTCATATTATTGGAACAGAAGCTTCCATTTTAATTCATGAAGTACTTGTAGCAATGAAATCAGCAGGTAAAATAGATAACATAAATAATACTATACACATTCACCCATCACTTTCTGAGGTAGTTCAAAGAGCTGCGTCAATAACTATATAATCAAACAAGATAATTGGATACTATTTTATAAAAATAAAAATGGATTTTTTTATAGGATTTAATAGTTAACAGATTTAAATTACAATTAGAACTACATATTGAATCATACTCGCCACATTTTTCTTATCATAAAAGTAACATCTATTTCTTAATAGAAAAAATATGACGAGGTTTAATTTGTACTATATTTTCATAATTGTCTACAATCTCCAAAGATTTTTTTATCTGACCAGCGTCATCAATTGAACTATTTATTTCAATATTTTCTACGCAACAATCTTAGCATTTTCTTTTCGGTGAGTATCAATATCCTATATACTAAATATTTATTATAATCGTTTGTAAATAGAAATAAATTCAGATATAATCGTCTCAAACCTCAAGATCATTACAAATAATTAAGAACTAACTCATCATATATATAGTCCAATTATAAATTTGTTTAATCAGATTAGTTTTTTATATGCATTTAATAAGTATAATTATTTAGGATTCATATTATCATAATAATATAAAAATAAGAAGTATCCAATAAAAATTTTAGAAAAGAATGCTATGTTAATTGGTTTATGACCCATTCTTTGAATTTTTTTATTGCAAATTGTTCAGCTTGTCTTACAAAAGAAGGATCATCTAATCTCCATTGATCCTGAGGAATCGACTCAAAAAATTCCTGCATACATAATGTGAATACTATTCTCAAATCCTTGGGATTTTCTTTTATACCATAACGATAGATAATTTCTCCTACTCTACCAAACGCACGATCATAATCCCTTTGAATTCCAGGGATTTCAATGGTTTCATCTAATATCGAACGTATTTGATCAAGGTCATCACGTAATGTAGGCACAATATAAATTAATTACAAATTTCAAATTTATACTATTGCTATTATAATGTTGTGTTAACTTTCTTTAAATTCAATCGTATTAATATTAAGCTATCATATAATATTATTATTTTTACTAATGGATCAATCAATCTACATTTTTCCAAATCTACATTAATAGAACAATCATAATCGTGCATAAAATTATCGGCAAATTGTGCTAATGTAATTAGTATAAAAATAAAGTTAATCCAGCAGTATTAAAGGTATATATGTCTAAGAAACATAGTTTAAAAAAATCTTGTCTACACATTTATGATAAAATGATTGGAAGGTGAAGTAATATTATATAAAAATTTTAGAATTAGTTAGATAAACGTCAGTCAATATAGGTAATTTAAGTCCGAATTAGAATATGTAAATTATATTGACTTTATTATTTAACTATTAGAAATAAAAATAGATTGAATATCCTCATAGAGGAATTTTCATTTCATAAGATTCAAGTAATTTGGTGTTGATTCGATGTCCATTTTAGACAAGGAATCGAGATTTTCCTCAGAAACCATTTTGTTGTCTTTTGTATCAATATTATCATTAGAATCAGAGGAGCTTGTTGTTGTTATATTACCGCTTTCAGAAGTTTCTATGGCTGATGGTGGAAAGCTAGTTATCGTTTCAGTTGAACCAAGGTTTTCGTTAGAATCAGAGGAGCTTGTTGTTGTTATATTACCGCTTTCAGAAGTTTCTATGGCTGATGGTGGAAAGCTAGTTATCGTTTCAGTTGAACCAAGGTTTTCGTTAGAATCAGAGGAGCTTGTTGTTGTTA
>JBHIVA010000043.1:0-16787 GCA_042138015.1 Nitrososphaeraceae archaeon
ATCAGTTCAAAAAAGGACCGGTTTTTGAAATGTATAAAAAGAAATACCTTATTTTTACCTTTGAAATCGTGAGATTTATATGAAAAACTGGTTCAATAAATACCCCTTTTTTAAACTATTTGTCTTTATTTATTAACACCTGAGTATATTAGAATTTGTATAACGAAATATTATGCAAAAGTATGCAGTTGCGTATCTCAGGGTAAGTACAGAGGAACAGACTGTCCAGAACCAAAAAATTGCTATTACAAAATGGGGTCAAAACCATTCTTTCCAGATATTGTATTTTTTTGAAGATCCATCAGTAAGTGGAAAAACGCCTGCTATCCAGAGAAAGGGTTTTCAAGAGTTGATGGATTTCGTAAAAACCTCAAACGTTGATGCGGTTTTAGTTTATGAACTCTCAAGAGTTGGTAGAACTTTTTGGGATACCCTTGATGCAATTAAAGCAATAGAAGAAAATAGTCCTTTGGTATCATGTTCACCAAGGGAGGCATTTTTACAAACGACTGACCCTAGTATAAGGAAATTGATGATTAGTATATTGACTTGGGTTGCAGAAAGAGAAAGAGAAATGTTGGTTCAAAGAACAAAAGACGGGATGAAAAGAGCTAAGATGGTTGGGAAGGAGATAGGAAGACCAGAAAAAAATATCAATAAAGATAACCTTATTACTTTACTTGCCAAAAATTTATCTCGAGCAAAAATCGCAAAAGAACTAGGAATATCAAAAGCCACTCTCTACAAGGAGTTTAGACGTCTGGATATACAATATGACACTAAAATTACTACCACACATCATGTGATTTCTCAATAGTTTTAATAATATCATACTCTATATCAAGCAAAATTTCCAACTTATCCGTAGAAATTGCAAGCGGAGGAATCAAAGTCAAAATATTTCCTAGTGACCTAAGATATGCTCCTCTTTTGAGAGATTCTCTCATGATGTAATGATTAATAGGCAAATTATCAAAATACAACAATGGTTCTATTCTTTTATTCAATTTACCATTGATAGACTTGTTTGTTTTTATCAATTCTACTCCTAATAAGAGACCCTTATGTCTAATCCTATGTACAGAATTAAAAT
Source organism: Nitrososphaeraceae archaeon (assembly GCA_042138015.1). Classification (GTDB taxonomy): domain Archaea; phylum Thermoproteota; class Nitrososphaeria; order Nitrososphaerales; family Nitrososphaeraceae; genus TH1177. Next base: position 1,094 of record JBHIVA010000043.1, read on the forward strand.
GAGTTAGTTCTTCGATTCTGTTCTTAATGTAATCGCTATTCTTCCTTATCTCTTGTATAAGATTTCTTTTATCATACAATTCGAGATTTGTGAGACAGGCTGTACATCCCACGGGATGTCCAGTAAATGTATGGCCATGAAAAAATTGTTTATTATCTTCATATTTGCCTAAAAATGCATCAAATATTTCTTGTGTTGTTAATGTAACAGCTATTGGAAAGTATCCTCCATTAAGAGCTTTACCATAACATACAATATCTGGCTCGCTATTTTGAGAAATATATTCTATCATGTTTCCTAAACGACCAAATCCCGTAGCAATTTCATCCAGGATCAATAATATATTATATTTGTGACAAAGTTGTGATAATTTTTTTTGATAATATTTAGGATATATAGAAACTCCCCCAGCTATTTGTGCTCCACTTTCCATTACTAATGCAGCTATGTTTTGTGAATTCTTTTTAATTACTGATTCTGTTTCTTCTAGACATCTATTTGATATTTCTGACTGATTCAAGTCACAATTAAGATTTTGTTCAAAAGATGAAGGGGCTGGTATTTTAAATGTTTTGATCAATAATGATCTGTAGGGATTAAAATAACGATCTACATATCCCATAGACATCGTAGCAATAGTATCACCATGATATCCATTTTCAAGACAAAGAACTCTCTTTTTTTTTGTATATCCTTTATTTTTCCAATATTGTATGGCCATTTTTAATGCTACTTCCATCGCAGTAGACCCATTATCTGAATAAAAGACCTTTTTCATTCCCTTTGATAATTTAACAAGTTTTTCTGCAAGTTCTATAGAAGGTTTATTTGCTAATCCAAATAGAGTGGAATGAGGAAGTTGTTTGTATTGTTCACATATGGATTCAATAACAGGATTTGAACTATATCCCCATACACTACACCACATATTGGCGATACCATCAAGATATTTGTTATTTTTATCGTCAACCAGATAAAAATCTGACCCTGAGACAATTACCTTGTTAACTTGTTTATCCAAAAGTTGCATCTGAGTATAAGGATGCCATACATATTTTTTATCACGACTTGATAAAAAATTATTATTTTTAGAACCTTGAATAATCTTACGATTCTTTGTTTTTTTGTACTTCATATTTCTTAATACAAATTGCTAGTTTAAACAAATAAATTTTATTAAATAATGTAATATTTCAAAACTCGAGTTATGAAATATACTAGATTATGAAGGAATTGAATCATCCTGTTGACTCTTTTTTGAATTTCTTTTAATACTCCTTTTCTTTATAATCCAATCATTTATCGCTTCAATTAATGCTTCTTGAATTGCTCCTCTATACAATCCTTTATTTGTTACTATAGCTTTCCTAAATTTATTATTTAGTTTTTCATTTAGTTCAAATGTTATTTTAACCATATTACCACTCAACCATCTTACCGTATTTATGTGTTTATGTTATACTGTTTTCCTGTATCACTGTATTACTGTATTTCATTTTTTGTCATACTTAAGATTCAATATATTATGATTTAAAGATAAAAATTATAAATTTTAAAAATAAAGAATAAACACATCCAAAAAAATAGAATTTAAGCATAACAAGAAAAGTAAAGCTATTCTAAAATTGAGTTTTACCTAGTTATAAATTATATTTTCTGAGGATCAACAAGTTTTAAATTTAAACACCTAAAATATTTAAAAAATAAGACTAAATAAAGAAAATTTTCCATATTCAGTAAGATTATAAAAATATTAAAAATTAAATTAAATTTAAAATGATTTTTATCATAGGAATGATTTTACTAAAGTTTAACTTTATACCGAGTTGTGTTGATAATGCGTTCTTTTGAAGAGGATAGTCTTGATCATTATATATTATTGAATATTAAATATAACATATGATGAAACATTCTTCAATCTTGTTTTAGTAATATTCACTAAACTTTGTGGTTAAATTAATAACTTTCCTGATATTGGATGTTATTTCATATTTCTTTTTTTAAAATATAGAGTTTTTGTATCCTATCTCGGTAAAGTTTTACTAAATTTATATTCTAGAATTAAGCCAAAATATAGAAATGATTCTAACATGTTTCCTATAAGTGGTAAAAATCAAAATTTGGATTAAGTCTATGTGATCTGAATAAATCCCTGAAAAACTATTTTGTAACGATTGTGTAAAATCCCTTTGTTGACCAAAAATTACTGATTGAATTCTACAATTGATTTTTTTATTGGATGTAAGAGATTTATTTGTTATACAATCCTTTTATCTTTATTTAATCTTCTGTATAACAATCTAATAAATTGTGTTTCAATGAAAGTAATGTATTTATATTATTTTAATAAAGGCTCTTAATGCTAAATTTTATGGGAATAAAAATAGGATTCCTCATGGTCCTAGTATCCCTTTCTTTAATGGGTCTATCACCTCTCTTTTCTTCCTACACAGTAAATGCCCAAAGCCAAACTCAATCAGGTACCTCGAATCCACCCTCACAAGAACAACTGTTTACTACCATTGCAGAAATATCAAATTCGGATAAACCAGAAGATATTGCTACATTTGCCTATCTATGGGGATATCCACTAATAACTGTACAACGAAGCTTTGACTATTTTACAAATCCTAATACTCCTCAGGTAGTTGGACAAGGTCCTGCAAATGAGATGAATTGTGCAACTGAACTAGTAAATGCAAGTTTTAAAGATATAGTAAGTCCCAATGACGATACATTATATTGTCAATCGTGGATGGATTTATCAAAAGAGCCACTTGTTCTGCATGTTCCTTCCATTCAAGATAGATACATTACATTTGAATTTTTGGATGCATATACTAATGATTATAATTATCTTGGAACTCGTGCATCAGGTGCCACTGAAGGTACTTATCTTATCGCTGGTCCTAACTGGGATGGACAAGTTCCAGAGGATATGACAAAGATATGGACTCCAACAAATCTTGCATGGCTTATCAACAGGATCCTAGTTAAAGGTGATTCAGATCTCCCAAATGTTCATGCTATTCAGGATAAGATGAGTTTGACTCCACTTTCATTATTTGAAGGAAATACAACAATAAATAAAACACCAACAGCACCAGAAACAAATGTTTCTAGTCAGGTTCCTATAAAACCCCAACCTGCATTAATACCAACAACAGGTATCAAACTGTATGATGAATTGGGACAAGCAATGGCTAATAATCCGTTGAATCCTCCAGACCCTGGTCTATTAGCAAAATTCGCTAGTATAGGTATTGGACCTGGAAAAACACCTTCAGTTGAAGCAAATGATACAATAAAAACCGCCCTTGAAACTGGAATACAGGAAGGTGAGAAACTAATTGACGCAAGGATAGCAGATATTGGAACTCTTGTGAATGGATGGTCTTACAATACACAGACAGGAGTTTATGGAACAGATTACCTTACTAGGGCAGCAATTACCAAATTGGGATTCGGTGCTAACATACCACAAGAAGCTCTTTATCCAACCTCTCAAACAGATGGTCAAGGAAATCCATATAACGGTACCAACAACTATATCATTACCTTTGGTCCAGAACAGACTCCCCCTGTAGATGCTTTCTGGTCTATCACAATGTATAACGAGGAGAAATATTTTTATGACAATCCAATAAACCGTTATTCGGTAGGAAAATATACAGAAGGACTGAAGACAAACGAAGATGGATCACTTGATATCTATATACAGAATCAAAATCCTGGTTCTGACAAAGAATCTAACTGGTTGCCTTCTCCTCCTAACGGATTTTATATGATATTGCGTATGTATTTACCAGAAGAGCCAGTTTTGAATGGAACTTGGACGCCTCCACCTGTAGAATTAGTAGGATAGATAAAATAATAGGATAATTGGTTTTTTTTGAGACTTTATCCAATAACCTTATTTTTTGAAATAATTTTAAAAGTTTTTTGATGATTGTAAGGTGCTTTAATTATATACTATATTGTAAAAGGAGTATGTATTGTTGAATTGTTCTAATTTTTTAAATATAAATGAACCAGGATTATGACTTTTTTGTTGATCGTAGTAACAGTCATATGATTAATATTCTTATTAATATATCACTATTTTGTTATCAACTATAACTACGAATTTCTATAAAAAAAGATTCGAAAATGTGGAAGGACAAAAATATAAAGAGGAATTGAATTTTTTTAAAAAAGAGTTGATGGAAAAGTTACAAGATCTGGTAAGAAAACAAAACCAATGTATAGATTTATTTAATCAGTTTAACTCAAATAATAGTTGTAAGTCAGATACTAAAGATACTTAGAGTTACTGATATAAATATAACCGATTTGGATGCTACTTATACTAAGGGGCTACTATCATGTAGATAATAACTCTAAATTTATTGATTTTAGCCTTTCTAATTTAATGGGTTTTTCCAAAATATTATCAATTTTAAGTTTTTCCAATTTGCTATTCAAAACATTGTTAACCTGCTCCTTCAGAAATGTACTCATCAAAATAAATTTTATGTTTCCATTATTATTAAATTTATTATTAATAGTTTTTATTAATTCTATACCATTCATTTCATTCATGCAATAATCTGATATTACCATTGAACAGAAAGACGAGTTATTATTTTCTAAATAATTAATAGCATCATTAGCACTATGAAATAATATACATCTAAAACCGTTCAAAATAAAAAAATCAGAGAATAAATTTAAAATATCTGGATCATCGTCTATTAGTAGGATATACTTTTCGTAAATAGAGGTCATAAACCCTCAATGACTCGAACTGCCTATTATAATTATTTCTAAATGGAAAAATGGTTAGGCACTATTATACCTATTTTAAGATTAAATATTCAAAAATATTTGTTATTGTAAATATCGATATCCGATTTTCCAACATGTCTTTAAAATAACATATTTAATAAGATTGGATATTATTTTGTTTTTATACTCATAGGTGTAATGGAGAATTAAAATATAAAAGAATGTGAATACTATAAAACTTAACTATTAGTTAAGAACAGACCAATATAAATAAATAAATAAATTCTATTTTTATCGCTAATATATCTCAATTTGGTAGGTTTTTCATTTATGTGGTTCTTTTCAAGGATATCTAATTGACGAAATTTAAGTTTCACTTATTAATAAATCGTTTCAGGAAATATACCTGATATTTATCTCATTTAAATAAAGTGTAGACAAGAAACAGCCACAATAATTACTTTAGATATAGTTCAAAGAAAATCAGTTATTGTATGATTGATACTTTTCTTTATCATTTCAGATATTTTTTTTCTATCTGAAATATGACTATTGCTCTTTCTTATTGTTAATAGTTGTTGTAAAAAATACTCTTCTTCATCTGAAAAATCTATCTTTTCTTTATAAAAATAATTAAATATAAGTTTTTGATTAATTTTTTCTAGCATTTTTAGTTTTGTTAATATACAATTTGCGTCTTTTGGAATATTTACTATTTCGCTCTCTAATAGTTGTTTAACAAGGCTTCTTTTAGGGGGGTTTAAAATACCGTCAAAAACTATTCTATCAAATATAGAAATTATTTCAAAATAATCTTCATTACCTGTATACCCGATTATAGTAGTAGGAAGTAATTTTAAATAATCTCTATTTTTATTTTTAATATGTTTGGTATCTAAAATTAAAACAGATCTTCCAAAAGTCAAAATAGCATTTAATACTTGATTTGAGAGTCTTTTGTCCAAAACATCCTTGTTAGATTTGATCTCGAAGGGATAAAACGTAATTTGGTCAATTTTGCATTTTTCATTTTTAGAAATATGTATGAATTGATTACTCCTCACAATTAAATTTTGATAGATATCACTGCTGGAATCAATTCCATTTGTATTATGATGGTATCTTTGAGAGTTACCGGTATCTGAATATATTTTATAATCTAAGGTAGGATTTATTTTCTCTACGATTGCTAATACTAGATCAAAATTTCTAAAATAACATTCGTCGGTTATATTTAAAATTCTGGATTCTTTAGGTTTAAAATCAAGAAAACTGTTATTACTCTTATGCCTTATTAAATGGTCATTCTTGATTGATTTTATAAATAAGGTCTTGATTTCGTCCTGTCTCATCTATTTTTGGATACTGTATATTAAGATCTAGTTAAATTGATTTTTATAAATTTAATTTAATAAAGGTGTAAAATACAATAGAGAAAGAGAACTGCAAGTAATAACGTCCAAGATATTAAGGAAATAATATAAATAAATATGAATAATCTATTAAGTTACGATCTCACTCTATGAGTAGTTTTATATTAAGTTTCTGCCAAACAATATCATAATAATTTAGTATAATACTAAATGAAGAAGAATTGGATAAGTCGCGTTAGTAAAAAATGAAATATTTAAATTAAAAAAAGTAAATTAATAAAACGAGTGGTTAAGACTCTAAGAAAGATCTCAACATCCAAGCCATTTTTTCATGTTCTTCCATTAGTCCAGTTAGAAAATCATTAGTACCAATATCACCTAGTTGTTCACAGGTTTCAAGATCCTCTCTTAATTGCCTTATTATAGATTCATGGTCTAACAACAAATTTTCCAACATTGTATTAGCATCTGGATACTCTCTAGGTTGTTCCGATAGTCTAGTCTGTTCTAAGAACTCGGTTAATGTCCCTATTGATTTTGCTCCTATGGATCTAGTTCTTTCGGCTACCTCATCTACAATTTCTGATAATTTTTCATATTGTTCATCAAGAAATTTATGTAGATCATTAAATCTTGGATCAACCACATTCCAATGATAATTTTTTGTTTTTGTTAGTAGAACGTATTCGTCAGATAGATCTGCATTTAAAAGATTTACAATCTTTTCTATTGATTCTTTTGGTATCCCTATATTAATTTTTGAAGAAATATTTGAACTCATAGTCATTATAATCGATCAATTATTAATAAATGTTGAGCAATTAGAACTTACATATCTTCATAATTTACAAGATAACTTTTCTAATAAGATATAACCAGATACTAAATACAAAAGATTAGCTAGATGTACAAAAGTATGGAATGATTAAAAATTAACAATATATTTTTTTAATTATGGCAATATTAATGTTAAAATTAATCTCTACAGATACGATTTGTAAATTATAGTAAGGGGTACGCAATTAAATAAAGCGATAAAAAAAATTTTATAATTAATTTTTAACACATTTGATATTATAAGTTTTTTAAATCTTTGACAAACAGGCTTATTCTTGAATATTTCCCTCTAAATAAATACAACAATTAAAAAAATAAAAAATAAAAAATTATAACAATGTGTAATGATAAATATCATGAAACAATTATTTTGTTAATATCTAGTTAGGCGAATAAAACGAATTAATATACAAAATCATATTAAAATAATAGAATAAGTTTGCTTTCAGATTTTGTAATTCCAACTTTTTTTGCACCGTCACAATCTTTTGTCCAAGATTTTGCAATAATAATGATTGTTGCTGCAATTGTACTACTTGTTACCTACAAGATAAAACAACCTATGGTTATAGGTTATATCTTGGTTGGTATTATTATTGGACCTCATACACCTCCTTTTAGTTATATTACTAACCTAGAAACTGTTAATGCAATTGCAGAAATTGGAATTATTATGTTACTGTTTGTTATTGGAACTGAATTTCCTATCGCTAAACTTAGATCAGTAGGCAAAATATCTACAATAGTAGCATCAGCTGAATCATTGGGAACCCTTATTATCTCATTTTTCATAGCACAGAGCTTGAATTTTTCTTATTATGATTCGTTATTTGTTGCTCTTGCAATGTCAATCACTAGTACTGTGATAACATTAAAGGTATTACAAGAGTTAAACATGGTAAATGATAAATCAACTACTTTACTACTGGGAATATCTATAGTAGAAGATATAATTGCTATAACTATACTTGGAATTATACAATCAGTGGCTTTACAAGATATTGCTGGAGAAGGTAGTGGAGGAAGTGGTGAATTGAATATTTTAAGGATAGCTATATCGATTTTAGTAGTAGTAATATTTATAGGAGGAACATTAATCTTAGGATCAAGATTTATCACTCCTCTAATAGACAAGATTGCTGGGACACATAACTATGCTTTATTTCTCCTTACTATACTAGGACTTGCATTTGGTCTATCTCTTTTGGCTCAATTATTAGAATTATCTACAGCTACAGGTGCTTTCTTAGCTGGAGTTTTAGTTGCTGAATCAAAAAGTTCTTCATTTGCTAGAGTAATAACAATTCCATTAAGAGATTTATTTTCTGCAGTTTTCTTTGTATCTGTGGGTATACTGATGGAAATTTCTACTATAGGATCATTTATCTTGCCTGCATTGATTTTTATAATAACATCCTTTGTTTCAAAATTGTTTATAGTAACTGGAATATTAATCAAAGCAAAAAATAGTAATCTCACTGCACTAAGAACAGGCCTAGGAATGTCTATGGCCAAGGGAGAATTATCTTTGGTTGTAGTTAAAACTGGAAATGATTTAGGCGTTATTACATCTTTTTTATTGCCGTTAGTAGGAATAGTGACAATGATTACAACGTTCATAACCCCATATATTATTAGATTTGGAAAACAATTAGGAGAAAATAATTTAAGATCATCGTCAACTGACATAAATTCTGATTCTGGTAAGAAATGAGATAGAAGGTATGAAGATATAGTATCAAATACAAAGATGAAAACAAACTTATTAGTTCAACAATCATATTTTTATAAAGAAATTATATAGTCCAACTACTAAATTTTAGATAATCAAATTAAATTCTCTTTATATGTCTTTAAAGCAGAGTATAGAATATACACCTTTTAATCTAATGTAATGCATATATTTCTAAGAATAATCAAGCGTTGATAAATCGAAAATACGAATACCTATTATTCTGTGCTTAGTCAACAATGATCTAATAGCCATAATAATTTAGAAAGAGGATATTCGCAATTGAAACTATTTGGTAAAATTGACATACCATCTTTTAACCATAATCCAAATTTTTTTCAGTGTATTTAAACAAGTATTTAAATAAAAGTATTTTTAGAATATATATTAAAATGTATCTATATGATAGATCATTAAAGATTAACTTTTTTCTAACATTAGGTATATTTATCTTAAGTTGTACTTTTTGGACTCAGATTGATGTCAATGCGAGTAGTGATTCTTTAAGTTTTCCTATTACTCAAGAAATATCAGATAATTCCACTAATAAAAAGACAACAACACCAATAGAGTATTTGGTAATAATTTTCCAAGAAAATATTTCTTTTGACCATTATTTTGGTACCTATCCCAATGCAATGAATTTAGAAGGCGAGGTCCCCTTTTATCCTTCACCCAAAACACCTTCAGTTGATGGTTTAACAAAATCACTTTTATATAATAATACCAATTTGAGTGATCCATTTAGAATGAGTAAAGATGATGCGAAAATGGTTGCTTCATGTGGTAATAATCATACCTATACCGCTATACAGAGATCATATAATAGTGGGTTCATGGACAAATTCGTGGAAGCAAATGGGGAAATTGAAGAAGGTTGTAACCCCTACCTTACTATGGGATATTTTGACGGGAACACCGTTACCGCATTATGGAACTATGCTCAAAATTTTGCAATGAGTGACAATTTCCATAGTACAATTACTGGACCTTCTCTACCTGGACATATTAACCTAATATCTGGTCAAACCCACGGAGCTATTCCGGAAAATCTAGATGATAACACTTCTAATGGTACTCTTATTGGTGATGCAGATACATTGTTTGATGGCTGTTCTAATGGAAGTAAGTTGTATATGACGGGGAAAAATATCGGTGATCTCTTAAATGAAAAGAATATAACATGGGGATGGTTTTCTGGTGGCTTTAAACCAACTTCAGCCTCTATATCAGAGGGACAAATAGTATGCGGTTCCTCACATGTAAATATCGTCGGTAATAATATAACTGATTATGTTGTACATCACGAACCATTCCAGTATTATGAATCTACAGCTAACATCCTACATCTTCCTCCTTCGTCAGTAGATATGATAGGATACTCGGATCAATCCAATCACCAATATGATTTATCTGATTTATGGAATTCTATAGAAAATAATAACATTCCCTCTGTTAGTTTCTTGAAAGCTCCCTACTATCAAACGGGTCATACTCAAGCATCAGATCCAGTTAATGAACAGGAATTTTTGGTAGACACAATTAACAAGTTGCAAAATATTTCTCAATGGAATAATACTGCTATATTAATTGCGTATGATGATACTGGGGGTTGGTATGACCATCAAATGCCACCAATAGTTATGCAATCTAACGATCCGAAATATGATGGTATAGCAGGACCTGATGGACTTTGTGGTATTCCTGACAAAAATAGTTACCTGGACCGCTGTGGATATGGTGGAAGGGTACCGTTCATTATCATTTCTCCATGGGCAAAAGTAAATTATGTTGACCACCAATTAACAGACCAAACTTCCATTCTGCGATTTATAGAAGATAATTGGAATCTTGGGCGTATCGGAGATAACTCATTTGATGATAAAGCTGGGTCAATTTTGAATATGTTTAACTTTACAAAAGGACACTATGCTGAAAAACTAATATTAAGTTCAGATGATGGAACAATAAAAACAGAATAACATATTATTTTTTACAATATCTATATTCAACTAGTATTTGAATTCTTTATTCACGTTTAATTTGAAGCCAATCCAGAAACTTCATTTATAAATTAATTTCAAGTAAAAGCAAATTCTGGATAGAATGATTAGCGTAACTTCAAAAGACCATCATCAAAAATAGGAAATAATATTATATTTGATATGGAAGGTGAAATTATCTTCACATCATAGTAAAATTCATGAGAAAATAAAGATAAATTCCATTCTCTATTTAATATAATCTAATCTAGTACAATTTTTCAATTCTCAATTTTCTTATATTGACAGATTAGATTGGTAGTTTCATTTCTTAACTAATATCATAAATATTTATATCTAAAAAACTTGCTATAGATATTAATGAACATATATGTAGGAATATTATCTGTCTTGATAATAATGACAGTTCTTATATCTACCCAACCTTCTTTTGGAGGGAAACTTGAATCTTTTATTGGTAATGGGGAATTTGTTACTGCAATGTGTGGAACGGATGAAACAAAAGGTGATTTATTTAATTTAGACTTAGATGTGAACGAAAAGGTTCAGATAAACTGTGGAAGAGAACAAGTTGCGGAAGCCGATGTCGATACAAATGTCACTATAAACGACGGAGATTCAATAAAAATAACATGTGTTCCACCAGTAAAATCAGGAGAAGTAGTTGTACCATTAGCATTAAATTCTATACAAAAAGTTTTGTGTACTACTTCAGCAATTACAGAGTAATAAAATATACCCTCTGTTTTTAATTGAAATTTACCTCCATTTTTTTGCCTACTATTTTATTGATCAAATGAATGATTATATTTATGTTTAAATAATATTGACTTTATTATAACATAATGAATATCGCCATTTCGGTATCAATATATGTAATCTCATTACCGATTATTTTATCTGTGGCAGGCATTTCTTTTTTATCTTTTTATATTGAAATAGGAAATGCAGTAGAAGATAATAATTATACAAAGCAGAATATTAACAATTTAGAAATAATAGCCTCTAAAGTAAAAATGACCATGCCTGGCACAAACATGACCTTCGGTGTACCTCTTGATAATGCAAAGATGCATCTCTTAGAAGCAAAGATGGATTTAAAAGAAGATAATGTTAGAGGAGCTTTAATACAATTGAATTTCACAAGCGATGCAATTAAAATGCATGAAAAAGAATTGGCAGATATTGTGAAAATGGTACAAATGGTTGAAAAAATGAATTTTACAAAGTAATGAAAGTTTCTCTTTAGAGTTTATCCATTTTCTCTAAATTTGATAAAGATTTTTTCGAATAAATATCCAAATTATAGGTCTTCAATAAACAAGAAAACCTTAAATTATTTATTTAATATTAAATGACGTGGATAAGAGTTCCAAAAATATCCTGTTTTTCTTTTTATTGGGACTTGTTGCTGGTCTTGCTGCTCTTTCTGTGTCAATAATGCTTAGAGAATTTAGCGGAGGGTTATTTCTTCCAGAAATTGGATCAGAATTATTATTTTCTTTGACACCAGGTGAATTTGAATCTCAGGCCATAGAGGCATTAGGACCTCTTGCAAAGTATTCTGCGTTCATCGGGTCTATTATTGTTATTTTGATAATATTTGGTATAATAGGAATCTTCTTGATTAAATTATTTATGAAATTTGAAATAAAAAAATATGTATTGAAATTTTTAATATCATTTTCTACAACATTTGTATTTTTTGTAATAGTTTCTGTTATTATAGAACTTGTAATTCAGTCAAGAAGTGGAGCTCAAATAATCCCAATTCAGAGTATCGTTTTATCTATTTCTCTTCCACAAGTAGCCTTTGCTTTAATTTTTTCATTATTTGGTAAAGAAAAAAAACAAAAAGACCAAGAAATATTGATTCAACCCCCAAAAAAACAAGAGACACAAGCAGTTTATTCTAGACAAGAATTTTTAAAATTGATAGGTATATCTGCAATATCTCTTCCAATTATTTTTCTGGGGTTAAATCGTTTATTCTCTATTACAGAAGAAATACAACAACAAACTCCATCTGAAACACTTGATTTATTACCTAAATCAAGATCAATCCCACAAGAATTCCAAGATCCAAAATTGGAACCATTGCTTGGATCTGAATTAACTCCAACATATCTTTTTTACCGAATAGATATAAATCCTATTGTACCTAAAGTAAATGGAAATTCTTGGAGTTTAAAACTAAAAGGTAACGTAGAGAATCCTTTAGAATTAAAATATGATGAAATTAAATCGATGCCTGCAATTGAAGAATATGTAACTTTAGCCTGCATCAGTAATAAAATAGGAGGAGATCTGATTGGTACTGCTCTCTGGAAAGGAGTTCGTCTTAAAGATATTTTAGAGAAAGCTAAAATGGATCCAAAAGTCAAATACATTGTTTTTAGATGTGCAGATGGTTATGATGTTGGAATACCTCTAGAAAGAGGCCTCTTGGATAGCACGATACTAGCATATGAAATGAATCGAGCCCCATTGAACGATAAACATGGTTTTCCAGTAAGAGCCATAGTACCTGGTCTATATGGAATGATGAATCCAAAATGGATTACAGAAATAGAATTAGTTGATGAAGTATATGAAGGATATTGGCAGAGAAATGGGTGGGATAACGTTGCAGAATATAATACTGGATCATCTATTGTTATTCCTGGAACTGCTCCTATTAGAAACAGGTTTAGAGGTTTGAATGAAGTTCCATCTCCAACTCCAGATGAACTTATGCCTATTGCAGGAATAGCCTTTGGTGGAGATAGAGGAATATCAAAGGTAGAGGTCAGTATTGATGGAGGTGAAACATGGAAAAGTGCTCAAATAAAAGATCCTCTTTCCAAATATACGTGGGTATTATGGACAGGTGGTTTTACTCCTTCTGGAGTGGAAAATTACAAAATTTTAGTTAGAGCTACGGACAAATTGGGTGTTACCCAAACATCAGAAATGAATAAACCGTTCCCAGATGGAGTGACTGGATATCATTCGATTAATGTTTAAGTTGAATCATTTGAAGAACATATATATGTAAAAATTAATATAACAAAGTGAATTTTTTCCATAAAAAAATTTTAGCATAAATATTTGTTTAATTCTTGTTTCTATTCAAAATAATACTTCTAATATCCTAGACATAATATATGGAATCAAATAAGGGATCTTCATCTTTAAGAATTTAAAAAAGTTAACACTATTGAAAAGAAAATATTACATCTTTAAATAATATGTTAAAAATTTTAGTTATATGGTATCCGTGTGGGAATCAGGTTGGATAACACTTCAAAAAGGTCAAAAAGGTTATTTTGGATATACAATTAATGATAAAAGAGCGCATGATATTCTTCTAGTTCCATTGTTAACTAGAGGATCACATGATTTAAAAGTATTAGGAGAAAAGATTACAAGTAAGTCTGGAAGTGAAAAGACGGGATATTTTAAATATGTTGTGAATGAAAATACAGATAATAACGATTGTGTAATATTTAAAATAAAATCAGTGAGATTGGAGGATTAAGGAGGAACTAAAATTGAAAGTATCTGTTTATCTCAAAAAAGATGTAGAAATTCATTCTATATGTCCTGCGGATAATGAATTTTTTGGTGGGGAATATGTTTATAATGCAAATGAAGGAGAAGATGCTAGTATTCAGAATTTACAAGTTAAGGAAATTGAAATCTCTCATTCTTTAGATGACAATATGAATGAAAGAGAAATAGATGATTATTTGGAACAAATAAAAAATAAAATTCAACCTGCAAAAGGCTAAACCTTTTTTTTATTTTTTTACAAATTTTCTTATTGAAAGAAGATATAAATAATTTTATTGGGATTAATTTGAAACATTAGATTATCAAATTTAAATTATCATTTAAAAATCAAGTGGTATTTGTGCTATCCCACTTCTTGTAGCATCAAAAGGAGGATCAATACCAGTTCCTACAACCGTGATAAGCATAGTATAAGAACCAGAATTTTCAATCATTACATTCTGAACATCGCTTCCAGTATGTGTATGAAGACTTTCTTTAGAGTATACTGGTTCACCATTATTGTCGAATAGATGTAAATCATAATTCACATGTTGCAAATTGGTATCATCAAAAGGATGCTTAAATTCAATTGAAAAAGGAATTTCATTTCCAGGTGTTATATTTGAATTCCAATTAACTGAAATTCCCAAAGCTTCATTATCCGTTTTGATCGAAATAGGTGGGGTATTGGTGGATGTTTCGTTTTGGGAATATGATTCTAACTGAGTTAACGTCTGGAGGAATAATATCAAGGTAATTGCCGTCATTGAACCTAAAATTTGGGAATAAACAATTTTCAAACTTATATATTTACGAATTTTAAAGATAAAAACTTTGTGGCTTATAATAACAAGATCAAAATTGAGGTTATGTGAATTATTAATTTTACAGAATTTTTAATTAAAACCAATACATAATAATAATTAAACTAGAGAAAAAAAAAGAAGTTATTTAGTTATCTTCCTCATCTTCTTGGTCTTCTCCGCCTTCGCCGTTACCAACAAGTTCTGGGTTTTGTGTCTTTACCTGAGATATTTGACCCTGTATTTTAGTTATATCTTCTGTAGCTTTTTGCATATCATTATTTGATATTGCATCCTTTACGGATTTAATATCTTGCATAATTTGTGGTTGTTTCTCTAATGTAGACATTAAATTCTCAATTTGACTTAGATGATCTAAAGTGGCGACTGAATCAGCATTAGCAATAGCTTCTTGTGCACCTGTAACATGAGTTTCAATTTGATCTAAATCAAGCGCCATCATTGCCAACTCTCCAGTAACTTCCCCTCCACCTGACGACTGACTTTGATTCTGCTGTGCAAATCCTGTTTGAACTGTTCCTAGAACACCTAGTCCTAATACTAATGCTCCAACTATCCACATATATGAATAATTAATGTTTTTCATCAATGATGTAAAATCAACATAGTATATAATAATTA
>JBHIVA010000044.1:0-16625 GCA_042138015.1 Nitrososphaeraceae archaeon
ATATTCCGAAGATCCTGAAAGCCTTTCACAGATGTCGATTGATGAAGCTCAAAATGGTACTTCCGTAGAGACTAGCACTAATGATACATTTGCTCCTTCCGAGACCCCTGAAAGCCTTTCACAGATGTCGATTGATGAAGCTCAAAATGGTACTTCCGTAGAGACTAGCACTAATGATACATTTGCTCCTTCCGAGACCCCTGAAAGCCTTTCACAGATGTCGATTGATGAAGCCTTAGAAAAGTAATTCTCTTTGAATTACTTTCATAAAAAAATAACATTCTTTTTTTTTGTCACTACTATTAAAAATTAGATCAGTTATTATTTTACATATATAGATATTTATTCAATAATAATCCAAATTGTTTAAAATTCCAGTAATATCATGTTTAGAATATGGATCAAGTGAAAATGTAATAAAGTTAAAAATTTCATTTTTTTAAAAAAAGTTTATATACAAAAAAATGGATAACTATGATATGGTTCTTGTATTTTAATGTCTATTCATTTGTGATATTTATTGGATTTAATTAAATCATTCTTCTCGAGGATACTGACAATAATAGTAAATAATTCATAAGATTATGAAAATTAAAACCAATTTGTTATCTACTGACGTTTAGTATATAAAATTAGTAATTTCTGTAGATTAAATATTTTAAGAGGATATATTTAAAAAATTAATAGCCTATATACAATGTTTCTGAAAAGGGATTATGAATATATCACTAATAATATATCACTTTATTTTGCTAGTATGTATAGATCAAGTATTGATTATTGGGTAATTTTTAATATAGGCTGATTAATATTAGTGTTATTTTATCTCATATTTAACGATAAATGTTGATTTATTAAAAAAATACTAAAATTCAGAAATTAAAATTGAATCTCATTAATTATTTACTATTACATATAAAATAAATAAAATTGTTTGTCAAAGTTGTAAGATTATGAATTCTAGTTTAAACCAAATTGTCTCTTACTCCATAAGACTATGAGGGTAAATTTTTATAGTTAAAAATTCCATAATAATATTATATGTGTGGTATAGCTGGTATAAGGAGTAAAAATGGCAAAAACCTTATTATTAAAAGGTTATATGAAATGTTAGAAGAAATTCAACACCGAGGTCCTGATGGAGCTGGAATAACTATTAACAACGATATACTATATGGCAAAACGGTTGGAGATATTGAATCTACCTCTTCTAACGCTGATGCTGCAATTGGGCATGTGAGACTTGCAATAGTAGGTGGGACATGTGGATCACAACCATTTCAGAGCTGTGATAAAAAATTTACAATAGAGCATAACGGTGAAATCTATAACTATAAAGAATTGAAATCGAAGCTTTTAGAAAAAAATCACACATTTATCACAGATACAGATAGCGAAGTAATCGTCCACTTATTGGAGGAAAATTATAAAAAATCTGATAACATTATAGGGGCAATAAAAAAAACGATACAAGAATTGGATGGGTATTATGCCATAGTTATTAAAGATAAAACTGGAAAGGTGTATTTAGTTAGAGATAAGATTGGCGTTAGACAACTTTATTATGGAGAAAATAAAAAATTTTTGGCCTTTGCATCAGAAAAGAAGGCATTATGGAAATTGGATATAAATGAGAATATACGAACTTTATCTCCTGGACATTATGTTGTCCTTACATCAAAGGGCTTTTCTGATGAATTGCCATATTGGGAGAACAATCTGGACAAGCTTCCCATTAAATATGAAAAAATGGAGGATGCAGTTGAAGCATACTATGATGTCTTGATGCAATCGATGAGGAAAAGAACTCAAGATTTACAGAGGGTTGGAATTGTATTTTCTGGCGGAATTGATAGTGTAATAATAGCTGCAATAGCAAAGAAAATCGTTCCTGAAGTGATATGCTATACATCTGGTCTAAAGAACTCTAGTGATGTGTTATTTGCTAGAAAAGTTGCAGAACAATTAGGTCTAACTCTAAAAGTTAACGAACTTACTGATATGGACGTTGAAAGAATGCTTCCAGAATTAAGTAACATTATAGAAACCAATAATCTATTACAGCTAGAAGTCGCTATTCCTATATATGCATCTATATCTCTAGCTAGTAAGGATAAGATCCGAGTTATGTTTTCTGGACAAGGCGCAGATGAACTTTTCGCTGGATATCCATGGTATTCCAAAATCGTAGATAGCGTAGGATATAAGAAATTGAAGGAATATATGACAAAAGACTTATTTTTGTTATATAAAGAGTCGCTCGAAAGGGAGGACAAAATTTCAATGTCCAATGCAATAGAATTAAGAGTGCCTTATTTGGATGTAAATGTAATTGAGACAGCTATGCAGATCGACCTTAAACTTAACCTGAAAGACGGAAAAGATGAGATGGGTAAGAGAGTTCATAGAGAATTGGCAAAGCAGAAATTACAAATTCCAGATAATATATCGTATAGAGGCAAGGAAGCAGCTCAACATGGTTCTGGAATGCATGATGTCATCAGGAGATTAGCAATAGCTAATGGATACACTGAAGATAATATAACAAGCGAATATATTGAACAATTGAAAAAAAGGGAAAAATTAGGAAGTTCACAAAGATATGGGTATCTATACGGTGATTCTCTAAATTGGAATGATGAACCTAATGTTCAAAAATATGTAGATACAATAGTAATAAAACGGAAAAAATAATTTCCTTTAAAATAATTTGTAACCATAAACGCACTAGACTTCATCCAAAGATTAAAAGTAATATGACGTGATAGTTGTTGTGTGCTTAATCTTTAATAGTCTAAAATATAATCACTACATTTTAGAGAAAATATACTAAATAGGAAATATTTAAAATATAATTTAGAAAGAGTAGTTATGAGTAATGGGTTAGTTCATTTTTTTTATAAAACAATCTTGTACATATAATTAACTTAATTAAAAAAATCAGACAAATAAAAAAAACGATGAGATAATATTTTGTTTGTGGATGTTTGTAGTAGGAATTGTAGAGTGTAATTGAAACAAAGAAAAATTATTTTCAAAAAATTCTCAAATTGTCTATATTTTGATTCACAAATTAAGAGATTTCTATAACAATATGGATGTGAAATTAATCAACATTCATATTTTATAAGATAGCTAGCTAAAATATTTCTTTGAAAATTAGTATATATAGGTAAATATTTTATATTCGAAGCAAGTCAACCTAAATCGAGTAATAATTGAGTTTCTATATTATGTACTCTCAGATGCGACTAAGGTCAAAGTTGACATCAATTTATCAATCTGCTTAATTTCGTTTTGAAATCTTTCTTTCATATCATCCATGGTATCAAATAAAACCTCTAAGATCAGATCGTAGGCTCCATTAACAATATCAACGTTAACTACATTTTCAATTTTTTTAAGATTATTAGCAATCTGATATTTATAACCTGGTTCACAAATAATCAAAATGTATGCCCTTATCATCCACTTATACTTAATATAATTCCATTAAAAAATCCTCCTTTTTTCAAACTTTTTATTAAGGAAAAGTATAGTTCATCGATATATGCTGATCTTTTTTTCCTATAGTTTTTCAATATGTAGAGTCTCTCATCCACCCTTTCAGGTATCTTTCCAGTAGATTAGGTGATTGACTTTTATCTAGAATCATAATGAGAAATTTAGGAACAAATCTTCAAACTATAATCAATATTTCCACAAAAAATGGCAGCCAAATATAATAAGAAAATAAGAGTATGATTTACATTATTTAGATAGTTTTAATCTATTTATTATCATTTTCAACCTATTTTTTTTAATCTATTTTTTCTAACCGATTGTTTATTTCTAAAATAAATTTCTTGATATTTTTTATGTGAGAGCCTTCCCAATAGAATTTTTTACACTTTTCACAGTTATATAATATTGAAATTGATTTTTTTACTTTTTCTGGAACATCAAGATAAACCTCTTTATTAGAAATCATTTTTATTTTCGTATTACATAATGCACAACGAGAATTATCAAGAGAAAAAGAAATCTTATCAATTTCGCAACAGTTAAAAATTTTTACTAAATTTTCAACCTCACTATTTTTACTTTCTAAAAATATAACCTCACAATTTTCCCTCAAAATTTTTTGGATGAATATTTTATCTTTTGTTAATATTATTCTATTTTCAATTTTACCTTTTTCTAATATTTTTTCATCTCCAATATGTTTAATATATAATGTATCAAAACCGTATATTCTTAACTTACGAGCGATAGTACCCAACATTTCATCTGCTATAAATTTAGGCTGGTAAATAGAATATTTCAATATTGAAAACTTAATTCACAATTATATTGAAACAGAAAAAATAAATAAATATTTTCATGGTTTACCTTAAATAATTCAATATATATTAGAAAATAATTTTACAGATTCGATTTACACTTCAAGGTTTGATATTCCATAGATTCCTTTTAAGAAACATTTTTCATGACAGGAAATTTATTGTATTATCAAAACAGGTTTACTTATATTGCTTATTATTTTCCTCGCATCACTAAATAAGGATCTGAACCATGAATCAATATGGGATGTTGACAATATCACCAGATCATAGTTATTATTAGTATCGTTTATCTCATTTACTATTTCGTGAACAGCGTTACCTGCGAGAAACTTGTAAGAAATTCTACCTTTACATCCAGCTTCTGTGCATTTTTTTATTTTATCTTCCATAGCATCTATAATTTCCCCTTTTATAGTTCTTTTAAAATTTTGATCACGAGTTTGTGGATCCTTTGCATTGTTGCTACCCTCAACAGAAATATCTTCCAATTTGTCTACATCTTCAGCGATATGTAAAATAACTAATTCAGAAGATGTGTAATTTGTCAGTGCGATTGCATAACTTAATACCTTGTTTGTAGAATCCTTACCATCATCTGTTACAAGTATCTTTTTAAACGACGGAATTTTGTCTTTTGTGAGAAAATCATCCTCTACATCATCCGATCCATTATCTAATTCAATTTCTGGTACAACACTTCCGTCCGGATTTATAATTTCTTTTCCATCACTAGATATTAGATCTTTATCAGTACTCATAATAAAAATTATTGGTTGTATTATTTATAACTTTGTAAATATATCTAGAAGTTTAGAATACTTTCATTTTTTTACCTAGTATCTTTCATTTAATTAAATAACTTATAGCAATCATGACAAAACCAAAAGATGTTAATTTATAATCAATTAATAAGGTTGAATTTAATCTTATCTCAACAATAGATTTATGTATCTTGGTGTATTTTGAACTTTTTACTTATTGTTGATTTTGGTGACCAATTGAGATATTCTTATCTAATAAGTTTTAAATCTTGAAACACTTTTAAAATTTAAAATACTTATTATTAATTTTTTATTAAAAATAAGCGTCTTATGGTGTTCTCATCAATATTGGATATGAATATTTTATTCATTGTTTGAGATGGTGTGTGATCTGAATTAAAATAATAATTACCTAACATTTAAATCATAAAGATTATCTCCGTTAGCAAGCAGTGATACTTTGTAGTGAAATTATATAAAAAATTAACCATCATCAACGCTTCGTTTGGATTATTTATTGCTATTGTTTTTTTAACGTCTTATTTTATGATAAATAGTATAATAGGTATACCGATTCTAGGTTTATTTTTGGGTAGTGTATTAGTACATGTTTTGATTATTTTGGCTATAAATATAGCAAGCTTGGTAGTTATTTTTTACATCAAAAATGAGCGGTTAATAGGAATTTCTCTAATAGGATGTGGAGCGTTAATACTACTATCTTTGACATTTATAGGAATACCTTCATTTATTTTATTTATAATTGCAGGTATATTGGCATTAAAAGAAAAAAGGAATAATATATCAGTTGATAAAGCTGTGAAGTCTTAGGTTTAACTAAACAGTAAAAAAAGGAAAAAGTTTTACAGATTAAAATTTATTTGTAAGAAATAAGTTACGGAATTTTTTTAAATTTCATCTATGTCAAGAATTAACTGTATTTGTTATCGTCTTAATTGTCGTATAAAGTGTTTAGTATTCATGTGTATATGAATCAATAATGTATATATGAAAAATTTCATATTATCATCCTTACATTTGGAAATACAGTACTAATTCCATCCATTCTATCTTATATATTTAATACTTGTAATTAGATTAATAAACAACTTTGTTTTAATGATTCCAGCAAATAAAAATATAACATAATAACATAATTCATAAAAAGTTAGCAAACTATATCATATACGAATGATTATTGATCTTACACAATCAATATCTCCTCTCCTCAAACAATTTCCAGGTTCACCAAATGTTCACTTTATAAAGTGGTCCAAAGTTGAATTTGAAGGTTATAATTTGGAAGCTATGTTTTTAAGTACACATACAGGTACCCACATGGATGCTCCTTCACACTTTGTAAAAGATGGCGATTCAATTGATATGATTGATGTAAATAGATTTTATTCTGAAAGATCCCACCTGATCAAAATTGAAAAAAAATCAAACGAGTTAATTACTTTAGATGATATTCTCCAGAGTAGGGAATCTATTTCGTGTGGAGATTCCATGGTATTTTCAACAGGTTGGGAAAAATGTTATCATCTGGATGAATATATGCATTCAAATCCAGGATTGTCTATAGAAGCCGCCAATTACTTGGTAGAAAAGAAAATTAATTTTGTGGCAATAGACTGTCCCAGTATCGATACAGGTAAAGATTTTTCATTTACTACACATCACACCTTACTGACAAACGATATTATTATTATTGAAAATTTATGTAATCTTGATAAAATAAATAAAAGTATATTTACGCTTTTGACACTACCATTAAAACTGGTTAATGCCACAGGATCTCCTATAAGAGCCTTGGCAATTATTTAATTAATTTACAACCGCGTTAGCTTTAACTTCTATGAATGCAATCTTATTTATTTAGAGGAATATAAATTTCATAAACATTCGTTATTGTTTAAAATGTTATATCTAATCAATAAATAATGGATCTCTAATACTGGATATTAATTTTTAATAATTAACTGAAAATAAAGATGTATTTGAATCAAGAATTATATTTTTTATAATAGGGTTTTAAAAAAAAGAGTTAGGATACGCAAAGAAGTTAAAGATGATTAAGAGAGAAGGGTTATTGTTTCGATATAAAGTATTATGTAAAATAGCAGATGGTAGATTTACGCTCTTAATACTAATAGCTTTTAGTTTGATGTTATTATTTGATTTTTCTAATTCTTATGCTTATGAGATGACGAAATCCAACATATCTCAAGAGTATGATGGTATTGATAGTATCATTCACGATGATTATAAAAATACAAGTGTTGAATTGATATTGCTTTCTAATCTTTTGGAAACAAAGTTAGGCAAGTTATTTTCATTAATGGAGATATAATTACTTTACCTCAAGTAACTAACTCTCCTATGAGGGAATTCATAGATAAAAAATATGAATTATCATGTCGAATATTATTTTAAAAAAGAACTGCTCTAAAAAACTTCTTATCCTTTTAAAGAGCTTGCAGTAAGACCATGTATTAACTGCTTTTGAAATAATAACATAAGTATAACAATGGGAATGAGTGCTATATTGATTCCGGCAGTAAGATAACCCCATTCAATCCTATAAATGGAAATAAATTGATATAACGCAACTTGAAAAACTAAGGAATCAGGTTTATTGGCTAATACTATAGGTAGAAGAAATTCATTCCATGAAAATCTAAATGCTAATACAGATGCTATAGCTAATCCAGGCGTCGATAAAGGAAGGATAATTCTTCTGAAAATTCCAAATCTAGAGCATCCATCTACCAACGCAGCCTCTTCAAGTTCCCTTGGTATGGTTTCAAAATAATTTTTTAAAAGAAAAATATTTAACGGTATTATTAAAATTTGAAAAGTGATTATTAAAGCGAATATAGAGTTTAATAGTCCAATTTCAGATAGCATCAGATATAGAGGTATTATGTTTATTACTATAGGTATCATAAAGAAACCTAATATAACACTTAAAAGTAAATTTTTACCTTTAAATCTGAATCTAGCAAAGGAATACCCTCCCAATGCACTGATAACTACACTTAAGGCCGTACTTCCTAAGCTAACCAACAGGCTATTTATCAAACTATGAGCTAAACGTGGTTCAGTAATTACAAAAATATAGTTTTCAATCGTTGGTTCAGAAGGTAAAAATTCTGGAGGAAGTGAGATAGCTAAATCATTGGATTTTAAAGAGGTAGAAATAACCCATACTAGTGGAATTAAAGTGATAAAGATATATGTAATAATGATTGAATAAATTAACCACTTATCACTTAATACCAGTTTGATATGGTTTAGATAGTTATTTTTCATTTTTGATCTCCTGTTTTCCTACTAAAAATTTTTACATACAAAATTGTTAATATAAGATTCATTACTATCAGAAAAATTCCAATAGTTGCTCCACCTGAAAAAGATCCGAATTCAAATGCCTCTCTGTACATATATAATGAGGTAGTAGTAGTAGAAAACAACGGACCACCTCCTGTCATGATTAGTTGTAAATCAAAAAAATTAATACTCCATACAGTTATAAGAATTAGATTTGTAATAATAAATTGTCTTAAAAGTGGAAGAGTAATAAAAAAAAATCTTTTTAACTTTGTTGCCCCGTCAATTAAAGCAGCTTCATAAAGATGAGGGTTTATTGAATGGAGGCCTGCTGTTAAAAATAGAATTGTAAATGGAGTACCATACCAAATGTTTGCCAAAACTATAGACCATATAGCAATATTTGGATCCGAAAGCCATCCAATAGACTCAAATCCTATTAAATTTAATGCATAGTTTATAATTCCAAAATTGTCATCATACATAAATTTAAACGAAAAAGCCGTGATAACAGTGGAGACACTCCAGGGAATTATTAGTAATGTCCTGAGTATATGCGTACCTTTTATTTGTTGATTAAGTAAAACAGCCAGAAGAAGTCCAATTCCGAATTGAGCTGAAACCGAACCTATAACAAAAAATAAAGTGAGTTTTAATGACTCGTAAAATTTAGGATCAGAGAAGAGATCGTAAAAATTTTTTAATCCTACAAAATCCCATTCTTTCAGTATAGTTAAAATTGAAACATCATGTGTCGAAACATAAATATTCCATAATAATGGAAATAATAAAAGAGATACCAAAATAAATAAACTGGGAAGCAGGTATAAGTAAGGTTCAACTATAATTTTAGTTTTTTGCATTTATATAAATTCCATTAATACGATAAATCTGATCACAATTCTAATCTAGTGTGAACTTTTTGTTTTTAACCCCATCCTAATACTTTCTTAGAACTTTCTACTGCTTTATCAAGAGCTTGTTTGGGAGCCGCGCCTTGATATACTTCTTCAATAGCCGTACGAATATCATCCGCTATCTGGGGATATTCTGGAATATTTGGTCTACCCTCTCCATATGGAATTAGGGAAATTAACTCATCATAATAAGGAATGGAAGAAGATAATTCTTTAGAATAATTTCCTTCTGCAATGCTTTTTTGAGTGGGAAGATACCCTTGTTCTAAGAGCATGGGTACAAGAATTTTTGGTTCCAACAGTATAGTTATTAGTTCCCATGCGAGGTCCTTATGTTTTGAGGTTTCAGGAATACCCAATAGCCATCCGCCCATTAGCGTAGATGTTTTTGTTGTGTTATTAGGAACAGGGAACATCGTAATTAAACCTATTTTATTTTCTAGATCTGGCCATTCATCTCTAGGGAAATGACCGAGAAGCCAAGAGCCTTCCAGCATTATAGCAAATTTTTTATCTGAAAATTCTTGACCCCAGAAATGATTTATTTGAGGTTTGATTCCAATTTTTGTCTGATTTTTTAAGAAATCTAATGCTTTGATTCCAGCCTCACTATTGTAAACTGGAAACCAATAGGATCCTTTAGATGGATGATTATCTTTCATTTCTAATATGTCTCCACCTAGCATCCACAAATATGGATACCACATGTCAGGTACATGATTTGCACTAGTAAGGTGTATTGGTTGTATCTTTTTGTCATTCAGAGTATTTGACAATTTTATAAACCCGTCTAAATAACCATTCCATGTCTTTAGTTGAGCAGGGGATAATCCGGTCTGGTTTAATAGATCTTTCCAATACCATAATGCTCTCACATCTGTCCAAGCCCATATTCCCTTTACTTGATTATCATATATACCCCCTAACCAGTTATTTTCATACCAGTCAGAAGATTTATTCCAAAGTTTGGTTCTATCTGTTAGATCAGTTAGAAATCCTGCCTCAGCAAATTCTCCGAGCCATATTTGATCAATGGAAATCAGATCCAAATCTGACCTTCCCGCTAAAGTAGTTACTATCTGTGTCCGTGTATCAGAATATGGTAAAATGCTATAATCAAGACTAATTTTTTTATCAGGATGTCTTTTATTTAATTCTTGAAGAGCGTTATCAAATAATAAATCCCATCTCTCTTTGGGTTCTGCAAGGATAGCAGTTAGTACAATAGTTTCTTCCTGACTGAATACATCTGGTAGAACGATAGAATTCAAAACACAAAAAACAGATAAAAAAGATATTGAGATAAGACATAAACTAACTAATTTTATATTAAAATGGAATTTTTTAACTGTTTGATTAACACTACTCTTGGACATCAAATAGTAAAGAAAATGATATTTTTTAAGCTTATCTCTTTCAAAGAGATAAAGATATTTGATAGCAAAAAATGGCTAAAAATAAATATTCTAATTAATTTACATATCATGAATTTATCTGTCCGATGTAAAACTGAAAGGTTTAAAAAAAAAATATGGTAATTTTAGTGCGGTAGAAAACTTCTCTATTCATATACAAGATGGGGAATTTTTAGTTTTGTTGGGACCTTCTGGCTGCGGAAAAACAACAATAATACGTTGTATAGCAGGATTAATTGATCCAAATGAAGGTCAGATATTTATAGGAGATAAACTGGTAAATGGAGTTGCTCCAAAAGATCGTGATGTAGCAGTTGTTTTCCAGAATTATGCGTTATATCCACATATGACTGTTTATGATAATATTGCTTTCCCCTTGAAAATGCGAAAATTATCCAAGGATGACATACAAGAAAAGGTCACAAAGATATCTAAAGTACTAGAAATTTCAGAACTATTAAAAAGGAAACCACGTGAATTAAGTGGAGGACAAATGCAAAGAGTTGCTTTGGGCAGAGCATTAGTCCGAGAACCTAAAGTATTTTTATTGGATGAACCATTAAGTAATTTAGACTCTAAACTTAGAATACAAATGAGGTCAGAAATAAAAAAACTACAAAGCAAAGTTGGTGTCACCACTATATACATTACTCATGATCAAATCGAAGCTATGGGTATGGGCGATAGAATTGTCGTTTTGAATAAAGGCTTCATTCAACAGATTGGATCTCCTGAAGAAGTATATAAAAATCCAAAGAATTTATTTGTAGCAAATTTTATAGGAAATCCACAGATAAATATTCTAAATTTTGAGATAGATAGAAACAATTCTGGTATAATATCTATAAAGTCGAAAAATCCTTCGACAGAAATTTCTGATCAATGGTTACAAAGGTTTGTTATAGAAAAAGATATCCGAAATTTATCTTTTGGTATTAGACCTAAAGATATCGCTCTCTCTAGAGAAAAAAATTCTAATTCAATGAAATTCAAAGGAAAACTTTCGTTGATAGAAAGACTGGGCGATGAAACTATATTTGAATTCATACTCTTTGATAATAGTATTATTCATGTAGTTAATCCTATGTTAGATACTCCATCTATAAAAATTGGTAGTGAACTGGTTTTAGAATCGAAGTATGATAATATTCTTCTCTTCAATTCAGATACAGGAAATAGGATATATTAAATCTATCAAATAAATTTTCTTGGTTTAATAAACCCAAATTTTTTTTCTGAAATAAGTTTGTGCCAATCTATTAGTAAAATAACTAAAGTCATTACCATCCCAATAGCATCTATTATCAAAATTGATGTTAAATTAAGATCAAATTGATCTTGGAGTGGTTTCAAAATATTATTTGACATATAAATCATCAATATATAAACTGCAAATCTTCCTATCCAAAAACCAGCTATAATCTGAAGTGATCTAACATTCATCAGCCCATAAGAAACAAAAAGCATACTGCTTGGTAAAGGTAAGAAACCAAATAGTAACGTACCTAGAAAATATCCATATTTTGTTTGTTCCAGACGATTTTGCAATTTTTCTAAACTATTTTTACGCTGTTGACTAATCATCATTCTTCCGAGGGAGCTAAATTTCATTAACAAAAATCTCCCAATTGTAGCTGAAGTAGCACTAATTATTGAAAGTATTATGGGATCAAGCGAGGGATTTAGGTTGTATGAGGAAACAACTATCATCCATGAAGGAGGTGTTAAAATTGGAATTACACTGAGGATTAATATCGAAACAAAAACAAGTAAGTATGAGTTTTCTTGCGATAATAGGATATCAATTAACTCCAATTATTCTTATTGTTAATTATTTTTCGGCGTATATTTCTTGGGTTATTTTTATCGGTGTTATAATATAATTGGAGTTTGCCTTGCTAATAACACATAGGTAAAAGTTAATAATTTTTCTATTACTCATATGACTGTTGCTTAAAAATGAAAAAATAAATAAAAATATAAATACAGAATTTTTCAAATTTGTTGTCATTATTAAAGAAAGAATTTATTTATTACTATTAATGAAAGAGAAAACTTTAATAGAAATTTTTAATTGAAGATATCTAAGTATTATTATTATAATATTTTTTTAAGAATAATTGTAAAATACATATTTTAGTAAGAAGATCAATAATAAAAATATCGGTAAAATTAATTGATATCGGTTAAAAACTCTCATTATCTTATTTTGGTTATACTGATTATGACTATTCCAATCTTTAATTCTCAAGCGCAGGAATTATTAGATAATGAATCAGAGAATGAAGATTTTGCTCCTATAGCTATCCCTATCGCTCACGTTAGGATAGAAGGAACAGAACTTGATGACAGACTTAAAGGTGGTTCAGGAGATGATACTATAGATAGTAAAGAAGGAGACGATGATCTGCAAGGAAAGGAAGGTGATGACAAATTAGAAGGGGGAAAGGGAGATGATACTATAGATGGTGGTGCGGGAGATGATGAAATTAAAGGTGATGCTGGAGAAGACTACCTATTGGGGGGAGAAGGTGATGACAAATTAGATGGCGGCAAAGGTGATGATATTTTAGAAGGAGGACCTGGAAAGGATGAATTGAAAGGTGGAGATGGAGCAGATAAATTTATTTGTGATAAAAAAGATAAAATTAAAGATTTCAATTCTTTGGAAAAAGATCGAATTTCTGGAGATTGTGAATATACTGACAAAGGAATTATAGTTCCAAAAATACCTAAAACATCGTTCTTTGGTAAATCCAGTAAATAGTACAAATCTCTCACAATATCCAATAGATAAATATGCCATGAGTACAATTCTCAATAATCAAATATTAGTAAGAGAACAATATTATTTTGTATTCGTTCATTTTTTAATTTTTTGATACTAAAGGATTATGCAAAAAAATATAATGAGTAATTATCTTGGATAACAGGAACAAATTATATGACTAAACCTAAATTGTTATAAATATTAATCGACAGATTTTTGAGGTAGAATATTTTGCTGTATTTTCTTGGAAATGGTCTAGGGAGATCTTAGAACTGAATTTTGAGAATTAGTTTAGAAATTTATTTTTGTTTGACACAATTTAATTTATCAATTGCTGATAGTATAATATAAAAATGAAACCAAATTTAGAAATTTCCAGTCAATGGATTTAATAAAAACTATTTAATTAATTGTTAGGTATTCAAAAAATAGTTATCGATCAATTTTTTAGTAATTTATATAATATAAAAATAATGTATTTAGTAAATAAGATTTTATTCGATATTGGAATTTTCATATTATTTTTTATTTGTATTTTAGCATTAACGTCTACTGAAGTATACAGTCAGATTAATTCGACCAATATTATTGAAAATGAGGTAGCAAAATCTTCTACTCCTTCTGGAAATTTGCATATAGACGTCACGATCGAAGGTACCTTTTATGATGATAACCTCAAGGGAGGAAAGGGGGATGATAAAATTTTTGGGATGGAAGGAAATGATATTCTCAGTGGGGATTCTGGAGATGATCTCTTGCTAGGGAATGCAGGCAATGATATCTTGAGTGGGGGAGATGGGGATGATGAGCTTGAAGGAGGCGAAGGAAGCGATCAACTAGATGGAGGAATAGGTGTCGATAAACTAATAGGGGGAAAAGGGCGAGATAAATATATCTGTGATAAAAAAGATAGTATAATTGGATTTGATTCAACTGAGGGAGATTCTAAGGAGGGTACGTGTAAAATCAAGGATGAAGGATTATCATCAGATAATAATTTTGAAGGGAATAAACAAAAGGATAAAAATACTAAGTCCAAGGGAAAAATATTTCCAAATTGAATAATTTTTTATTTTGTTACATTCTAAAGTACATATTTATTTATAAGCTAAACTTTACTAAGATATAGTGTATAAATTCGTTAGTGTTAGATTATTGAAGATTATTATTATGTTTCACAATTTGCCAAATTTTTTTTAAATTTTATTGAAAAACCGAATCGATGTTAAATTGTGTATGTTTTTGCAGTTTTCATTAGATTTATTAAATTATAATTAAACAAATTAGGTATAGATTCATTTTTATAGATTATTTTAGTACGAAAAACTATAAAGAAAAAATTTTTATAATTTTTAAATTGTTTTAAGCTTATTGTAATAATTTTGGATCTAAATAACAAAATATAACTATTGATATTGATTTTTAAAAAGGATATTTGATAAAATGCAGAGTTATCAATATTTATAATTGAATAATAGATATCATCCTATGGATATTTTTCCGTCCAAGGATGAAAGGTTAAACCCTTTTCCATTTTATAAAAAAATGAGATCAAATCCAATTGCTTTTGATGATAAAAATGGAGTTT
Organism: Nitrososphaeraceae archaeon; assembly: GCA_042138015.1. Classification (GTDB taxonomy): domain Archaea; phylum Thermoproteota; class Nitrososphaeria; order Nitrososphaerales; family Nitrososphaeraceae; genus TH1177. Next base: position 15,110 of record JBHIVA010000044.1, read on the forward strand.
GGGGAATTTTTAGTTATTCACACACTCAAGAGATTCTTTCAAATCATAAAATTTTTTCCTCTGATGTTGAAAAATTAACATATCTCCAAAATCAATTTAATAGAAAGAAGAATAATGATATTAATCCAGATGTAGACAGACAGGTAGTTAATAATAATATAGAAAAACCAAGATCTAGTATACTTACGTTAGACCCACCACGTCACAGACAATTGAGGAATGTAATATTGTCTGCATTTACTCCCAACACGACATACAATTTAAATCCAAGAATAGAAGAGGTAACCAACAATCTTCTAAATAATGTTCTAAAAACTGGGGAAATGGATGTCATTGAGGATTTGGCATATCCCTTACCAGTTAAAATTATTGCTGAATTACTTGGTGTACCTTATGAAGATCATGATTTATTTAAACAATGGGCAGATCGGTTACTTGGAGCAAATACAAATACAACTAACTTTGTTGATAGAAATTTAGAACCAGATTTTAAAAAAATACAAGAAGAAATGGATTCTTATTTCAATCAGATCATAGAAAAAAGAAAAAAAGATCCGAAAAATGATCTCATTTCAAATTTGATAAGGGCGACTATAGATTATGATCGGTTAACTAGTGAGGAGGTCCTCTCGTTTTGCTCGTTATTATTGTTGGCAGGACATGTGACTACGGTAAATCTTATCGGTAATACGATTAGATCATTACTTGAAAACCCCATTCAATTAAATATATTAAAAAAAGATCCTAATGGATTGATTTCATCAACAATCGAAGAATCGTTACGTTATCGATCCCCAGTGCAAGCTTTATTCCGTTTTTTACTTGAGGACTTTGAATTTAAGAATTATAGAATGTACAAGGGACAGAGGATAGTAATATGGCTTGGATCTGCAAATCATGACGAAGCTATCTTTAAAAATCCTGAAGAATTTGACATAATGAGGAAACCAAATGAACATCTAGCTTTCGGTTATGGTATTCACTTTTGCCTAGGTTCAACTTTAGCTAGATTAGAAGGTCAAACTGTGTTAAGAAAAATCATTGAAAAATTTGAAGATATAAGTTTTAGTGATACCTACGTTGAAGAATCTTTAAAACCCATGCATGATGTATTTTTACTAGGAGTAAACAATCTGCCTGTAAAATTTAAAGAAAGAAGGAATTAACTTAAATTTTTTAGATCCCTTCTAATCCTTAAACTATTTAATTAAATAAAATACAATCTATATTGAACAAATTCGTAATTGTGAATTTTAAATCTTTGGTTAATAGAGTTGGAGATTTAAAGCAAGTTTCTTTCATAAATTTGATAGTTGAAAATTATCTGTAATAAAATAAATTAAAAAATATTTTTGATTTAATTTCATATCATCTTAGAGCTCTGTTAAGTTAAGCAGCAAAAGATATAGCTATTCAACTTCAATTCATAATATGAATAAAATTAAATTTGAAAGAAATAAAACCTCTTCTTTTATTGTACTGTATTCTCTTTATCTATACTTTCTTGGTCTTAGTC